>NZ_SRLW01000069.1:0-37299 GCF_006518215.1 Myxococcus sp. AB025B | reverse complement strand
CCTCCTCGCCCGCCTTCACCCCAGCGCCCTTCGCCGCGGGACTGTCCGGAGCCTTCTTCTTGCGGATCACCGGATCCACCTTCTTCTTGGTGGGCTGCTCGGCCGCGACCTCTTCCGCGTGTGTGACGAGCTGTCGCACACCGGCCTTCGAATGACGCTCATGCACGCCACCTCCGGGCGGGGCTCCAACGACGCCCTCTATGAGGCCTCCGAGGGCGTCAAGCGGGCCATCGAGACCTCCTGGCGCCAGCTCCCCTCGGAAGGACAGGAGCTGGAGCAGGCGTTCTCCACCATCTGCCAGGAGATCATGGTGCGGCGCATCAACGAGCGTCTTGCTTATATAACCCGTGCGACGGAGCAGACGCTGGGCGCGTTCGACCTCACGGAGGAGACGCGCCAGCTCCAGGCGGAGCGGGTGGAACTGCTGGCGCTCAAGAAGCGTGTCCTGGAGGAGCTCAAGCCGGCCTCCGCGGGAACAAAGGCGCCCATGCAACCGGTTTGAGTTCGCGTTTGTAAGAAACCCTGACTTTGCGGTAGATCGGCCGGCTCGCCCCAGGCCTCAAGCCCCTGAATTTCTTAAGGAGAAGTACCCGAATGCCGACGCAGAAGCCCTCGAAGGCGTCCGTGAAGCCCACCAAGAAGAAGGTGGATCCGGTGATCCGCAAGAAGAAGGCTCCGGACAGTCCCGCGGCGAAGGGCGCTGGGGTGAAGGCGGGCGAGGAGGAGAAGGAAGTCCTCGAGGCGAAGGAGGCCCCCGCCGAGGCCGTCGTCGAGAAGAAGAAGAAGAAGGGCGTCGCCGCCGTCTCGGAGGACGTGGACCCCGAGGAGGCCGCCGAGGAGGCCGCCGCCGCCGTCGAGGTGGACCCGGACGCCGTCGAGGACGACGTCGAGGAGGACCCCGTCGCCGAGCGCAAGGAGGTCAAGGACCTGCTCGCCCAGGGCCGCGAGAAGGGCTTCCTCACCTACGACGAGGTGAATGACGCGCTGCCCGCCGACATCGTGTCGTCCGATCAGATCGACGACGTGATGAGCATGTTCGGCGACAACGACATCGAGATCGTCGACGCGCAGAAGGCCGCGCAGAACAACGAGATCAAGCCCACCGTCACCGTCGAGGAGGAGAAGGAAGACGTCGACGAGGACGAGAAGGACGAGGACGACGAGCCGGGCGGCAAGTCGAACGACCCGGTGCGCCTGTACCTGCGCAAGATGGGCAGCGTCAGCCTGCTCACGCGCGAGGGCGAGGTGGAGATCGCCAAGCGCATCGAGGAGGGCGAGAAGGAGGTCCTGCGCGCCCTGCTCGCCTGCAAGGTCGCCGTCGAGGAGATCCTCGACATCGGCAACAAGCTGAAGACGGCCAAGCTGCGCGTGCGCGACGTCATCAAGGACGCGCCCGAGGAGGCCCAGTCCGAGGGTGCCGAGGAGGCTCCCGAGGAGGTCGGCGAGGGTGACGCCCCGGCGCAGCTGGCGCAGAGCGAGCTCAACAAGATCGAGCAGATCTGCAAGCAGATCGAGCGCTTCCGCAAGTTCGCCAAGGACTGCGACGTCCTCGAGGAGGAGCTCGCCTCGAAGAAGAAGCTGACCGAGGTGCGCAAGAAGGAGCTCAAGCAGGAGATGAAGGACCTCCGGACCAAGATGATGGAGGTCCTGGAGGAGATGCGGCTGAACAAGAAGCAGGTCGACCGCATCGTCCTGAATCTCAAGTCGCTCATCGAGCGCGTCGAGAAGGCCGAGGACGAGCTGCGCGATTTGGAGCGCCGCTACGGCATCTCCATGAAGGAGCTTCGCCCGCAGCTGAAGGAGTCGCGGGAGAACCCCAACATCGGCAAGAAGCTGCAGAAGCAGCTCAACCTCACGCCCGAGCAGCTCGAGGTGCTGGACCGCGACGTGCGCACCGCGGTGCGGAAGATCAAGAAGGTCGAGGAGGAGGCCAACCTCCCCGTGGATGCGCTGCGCCGCAACTACGACGCCATCCGCCTGGGCGAGAAGCGCGCCGAGCGCGCCAAGAGCGAGCTGGTGGAGGCCAACCTGCGCCTCGTCGTCTCCATCGCGAAGAAGTACACGAACCGCGGCCTGCAGTTCCTGGACCTCATCCAGGAGGGCAACATCGGCCTGATGAAGGCCGTGGACAAGTTCGAGTACAAGCGCGGCTACAAGTTCTCGACCTACGCCACCTGGTGGATTCGTCAGGCCATCACCCGCGCCATCGCGGACCAGGCCCGCACCATCCGCATCCCGGTGCACATGATCGAGACCATCAACAAGCTCATCCGCACCAGCCGCTACCTGGTGCAGGAGATTGGCCGCGAGCCGACGCCGGAGGAGATCGCGGAGAAGATGGAGCTGCCGCTCGACAAGGTCCGCAAGGTCCTCAAGATCGCCAAGGAGCCCATCTCCCTGGAGACGCCGATTGGCGAGGAGGAGGACAGCCACCTGGGCGACTTCATCGAGGACAAGAGCCTGGTGTCGCCCGCGGACGCGGTCATCAACATGAACCTGGCGGAGCAGACCCGCAAGGTGCTCGCCACGCTGACGCCGCGCGAGGAGAAGGTTCTGCGCATGCGCTTCGGCATCGGCGAGAAGAGCGACCACACGCTCGAGGAGGTCGGCCAGGACTTCGAGGTGACGCGCGAGCGCATCCGTCAGATTGAGGCCAAGGCGCTGCGCAAGCTGCGCCACCCGAGCCGCTCCAAGCGCCTGCGCTCCTTCGTGGAGAGCTGACGCGGACGACAGGCCCCCGGGCCTGACGCCAGAAGGCCCCCGCTCCCATTCGTGGACCGGGGGCCTTCGTGTTTCTAGAGTCCCGCGCGGCATGGCGCTCTTGAGACCGAGGACGAAGACGCGGGTGAAGCAGGCGCAGACAGCGCCGAAGCGTGCGCCCTTCACGGAGGCGGTGTGGCGCACGGTGCGCTCGATTCCGCGCGGAGAGGTCCGCACCTACTCGCAGGTGGCGCTCTATGCGGGGCGGCCGGGCGCGGCGCGCGGCGTGGGGCGGGAGATGGCGATGCTGCCCACGGGGAAGGAAGTGCCCTGGTGGCGGGTGACGCGCGCCGGAGGGGTGCTCGCGCCCATGGTGGCCCAGGAGCAGGCGAAGCGGCTGCGCGCCGAGGGCGTCGTGGTGGAGCAGCGAGGGCAGACGTTCCGCGTCAAACGGGCCGAGGACGCGGCGCCCAAGGCCAGACGCTGACCCGGGGCCGGGTGGTGCTTGCCAGACCCGCGTGCGCGGAGTTATGCCCAGGCCCACGCGGGTTGCACACGCATGAGGGCCCTTAGCTCAGCGGTTAGAGCTGTCGGCTCATAACCGATTGGTCCCTGGTTCGAATCCAGGAGGGCCCACTCCCCTCACCTTCCGCGCACCCACTCGGGAAGTTCCACCGAGGCAGCGAGAGCCCCCCACCGCGTGAATCGGCTGTCGGGTCGCCCGAGGCCACGGACGAGGCCTTCACGATGGAGGCCGTGAAGCCGCGGTGCCGACCGCGCGTGACGCATCACGGCGGTGCCACATTGACTGCGGTCGAATAGCCTTCGGCTCGCGAGTTCTCGTCTCGGAGTACCTGGCAGCAGCCGGTGGCGGATGACAACGCCTCAGCAGTCCAGGGAGGCGTCACTTTAGATTGATGGCTGGATGCAGGCTCTTTGCCATGACCGACCCCGGATTCAGTGACGACTTTCTCGACGAGCTCAGAGAACTTCGTGAACTCGAAGCGAGGCGTGACACGGCAGCAGGACGTGCAGCCGCCGAGGAGGAGCTCCGCCAGCTCAATCTCTATCAGGTCGCAGCCAATTCGGGCGAAGCTCGCGACCCCGCGGGCATGGGCGAAATCGAACGACTTCTTCACACACACGACACATCAGGGCTGGAGGCCAGGCTTGGAGAAGGTCCAGCCCAGGAGTTGCTATCCAGCTATCTCGCAGCCTGGAGACAGGTGGAGAGTGACCGGTACTTCGCCAACCAGCGGGAACAAGAACTCCTGAGTGGTTTGTGGGCGGCATTTGGAGTTCTGCTCGTGATTGCGCTTTCAGTGTTTGCGCGTCGCGCCTGGAAGCGCGCGAAGCAACTCTTCCAGGCTGCTGCGCGACGGAATGCCCAGAAGGAGCGTGAAGAGCAGAGGGCGCGGGTCGCGGAAGAGGCGCGCCGTCGAGAAGCCGAGGCCCGTGCGCGACCCGAAGTCGGGCACCGGGACCGCCCCTTCGATCCCCATGAAATCCTAGGAGTTGCACGCGGGTGTTCGAAGAATGAACTCCGGCGCGCGTACCATGCGCAGATGGCCCAGTACCACCCGGACAAGGTTGCGCATCTGGGCAAGGAGCTACGAGAGCTCGCCGAGAGGAAGGCGCTGGAAATCAATCGAGCGTACGAGATGCTCTCGTAGGTCGTTTCGACCTCGACTTCCGCAGAACCTGTGCCGTTGCCGTCTCCTATCCTGGCGCCCCCTACCCGTTCCTCGCGCTCCAGAAGCGCGTAGACGGTGGCCTCCCCCCCGCGCGGCGCTTCGGGAGGCTCCGACGGCTCAGGGACCTGGGGGACAGAGCAGGTCGACCGACTTGATGCGCATCGCGCCATCCACGTTCGGGTCCTCGGTCTGGTCTCCGATGGCGAGGGTGCCATTCGACGTGAAGTTTTTCCGCGTGAGCTTCGCGACACCGTCGACCACCGGGAACGCCGCGGACTGCGTTTCGTCCGCCCACCCGATGGCCGCGCCGTCCAGGTAGACAACCTTCGACCGCTCCACGGCGGTGCCGAACGGGGGGGGGTATTCCAGCGGCCGGTCATCGGGCCGACGTCCCCGACTCAGCCGTTGTGACATGGAACGCTACTCAGCCTGTGACACGCGACGCTACTCACCGAGAAGTCAATCAACACCCATTGTGAACACCTCCTGAGACAGTCAGGCTGCATGTGCAACTCATTGACGGAGGTCACACATGTCCCCCTCGCAGTCGGGCCTGATTCGTTGCACGTCGAGGCTTTCATTGCTCGGGTTCCTCGCGACCCTGGGCGTCGTCACCTGGAGCACTCCCGCCCAGGCGCGCACGCCCGGCGGTCTCATCGGCGTCGGATATCAAGGCCACATCGGCCCACCGGAGTGGGTGGAACGGAGCTGCAAGTACACCGCGGTCTACTCCCCCTGTCACTGCCCACCCCCTACCGTCGCCAACTTCGACACCGCGAAGGGCTGCTCCAACGAGAGCCAGGAGTGGGCCAATCGGGACGCCTTGAACTCCTGCACCAATCTCTGCGCGAAGGCCGCCAAGGACTCTCCGGGCGCCGGTGGCGGCATCAACGGCGGCGTCCTGGGGCGCCCGGGGAGCTCGACGAAGGGCGGCATCTCGATTGACGGCGCGGGCACCGTCGCGGCCCTGGGAGCGGAGGGCTTCGTGGCGTTCGTCCCCTTCCGCATGGAGCCCCTCTTCGGCACGAAGAAGGAGCAGTTGGCCGACACGGTCGCGGAAGCCACGCGCGTCCCCTGGGTGTTCCTCGATGGCATGGGCGAGTCCATCTCGTGGGAAGACCCGCACGGCTCGGCGGCCTTCGTCCAGGCCTACTGGAGCGAGCACGGCGCGCCCCGCCCCATCGGCCACTGCAAGCACTCCCTCCAGGTCTCCTGCCCACTCGAGAGCGTGAAGCTCGGTGACAGCCTCCAGGTCTGCTCGGGGGAGAGCGAGGAGGACGCCAAGACCATCGCCGAGACGAGCTGCGCACCCCTGCGCTACGACGCGCTGAGCCGCACCTGGAAGGCGTGGGGCCTGTTCGGCATCCCCGACGAGGGGCCGTATCGCGTGCCGACCGCCACCGTCCTCGCCGTGGGTCCCCAGAAGTTCCTCGGCTTCATGCCCGCCAGCCTGGAGGCCGTGGGCCCTTACGAGGACTGGAACAAGCTGGCGGAGGAGCTGCTGGAGCGCACGGAGGGCACCACCGTGTGGCTCGCCGGCCCGGTGAAGTACTACTCCCCCCTGGAGTAGCGGCCCACCCCGGCCCGCCTCGCGGCTCCTGCGCGAGGCGGGCCCCCACACGGTGCGGCGCGGCCTGTCACGGGGTAGGAGGCTCGTACGTCCTACGCTCCAGGATGACCATGACCACGCCCCCTCCCCCGCCGACCGTCGAAGACCTTCAGCGCCACCGCCCGCGGCTGCTGGGGCTCGCCTACCGGATGCTCGGTGAACTGGCCCCCGCGGAGGACGTGGTGCAGGACGCCTTCCTGCGCTGGCACCAGGAGGGCTCGCGGGACATCCAGAGCGCGGAGGCGTGGCTGGTCACGGTGGTGAGCCGGCTCGCGATCGACCGGCTGCGCCGCGCCGCCACCGAGCGCGCCGCCTACGACGGCCCCTGGCTTCCAGAACCCGTGCTGACCGAGGTGACCACTCCGGAACAGGCCGCGGAGCGCGCCTCGGACCTGTCGGTCGCGCTGCTGGTGCTGCTCGAGTCGCTGAAACCCGAGGAGCGCGTGGCCTTCCTGCTGCGCGAGGTCTTCGGCGAGGAGTACGGGACGCTGGCTCGGGTGCTGGGGCGCAACGAGCCGGCGGTGCGGCAGCTGGTCCACCGGGCACGCGAGCGGGTGCGGGAGGGCCGTCCGCGCTTCCCGTCCCCACCCGGAGTGAAGGAGCAGTTCCTGCAGCGCTTCCTCTCCGCGCTCGGCACGGGAGACCAGGCGGCGCTGGTCTCGATGCTCGCTCCAGGCGTGACGTTCACCAGTGATGGAGGCGGCAAGGCGTACGCGGCGCGCAAGCGCATCGACGGCGCCGACCGCATCATCCGGATGTTGCTCGGGCTGCGGCAGAAGCTGAGCGGCACGATGGAGCACCGCATCGTGTCGCTCAACGGGCAGCCCGCCGCGCTCACCTTCCGCGACGGGCTGCTCTTCCACGCCACGATGCTCGACGTGGACGGCGAGTACATCCGCGCCATCTACCGCGTGCTCAACCCCGACAAGCTCCAGCGGCTGGAGCGCGACGCCATTCACCTCGCGTGAGTCACGGCCCCGGGTGGTGTGCGCAAGGGCACGGCGATGCGGTTGAGCGCGTTGATGAGCGCCACCTGTGCGACCAGCGCCGCGAGTGAGGCTTCATCGAACGCCGCCCGCGCCGCGTCCCACACGGCGTCCGGTACGCCCTCGGGACCCAATCGGGTCGCAGCCTCTGTATAGGCGAGCGCGGCCCGCTCCGCGTCGGTGAAGAGCAAGGACTCGCGCCAGACGACGACCTGGTGGAGACGCTCGTCGGATTCACCCAGGTGGCGCGCTTCACGCACATGCATGTCCACGCACAGGACGCAGCCGTTGTGCTGTGAGGCGCGAATCTTCACCAACTCACGGATGCTCGGAGCCAACGGGCCCTCGCGGAGCGCCGCATCCACGGCGAGGAAGGCGCGGTAGGGCGCGGCGGCAAGCCGGGCGATGTCCAGACGGGGACGCGGGTGTGACGTGTCGTTTCGAGGTGCCTGCATCGGGTGGTCTCCTGGTGGGTTCGCCCCAAGAGACGCGCGACCGCATTCGCCCGTGACAGCCCGCCGAACCGACGCCGCCTTCCCCCAAGGGGCCCCGCGCTTCGAGCCGCCTGTTCCGTTCCGACCCAAACGGTTGCCTGCGGCAACCACCCACACCCATCAATCCCAATCCCGACGCCCACCCAGATTGATTGCCTCAGACAACCACTCTCGTGACCCATCCTTGCCAATCCAGCACATCCATGCCCTCCTTGACATGCTCGTCTCGATGACGGGCGCAAGCAGCACACCCTCACCTGAAAGGAAGAGCCATGTCTGTCATGGGGCTGCGTCGTCTTGCCCTGTGGGCAGGACTGGTGTTGATGGCCGCATGTGGAGGCCCCCTCCCCGAGGACGTGGACTCCTCCGAGTGGGTCTCCCAAGAGGAGATGTCCCAGGAGGAGCGCTCTCAGGAGGACCCGGACCTGGAGAGCGCGCTTTACGAGAACGCCCAGGCGACCTGCCCCTACCAGGGTGGCGAGGCGTGCAGTTGGAAGCCCATCTGCGCTGCCTATTGCTGTGATGGCTCGCGGCACCGCCGGTATCTCGCGTGTGGCGAGTGCACCGCCTTCTCCCTCAATGTGTGCGCCTCGCGAGGAGGGCTCTGGCGCATGGAGTGGAACGAGATCTGACCACCTCCACCATGGTCACGGTCTCACCCGCCATCGCGCATTGATTTCACAGCGGAGGCAGGGGGTCGCGATGGGTTGTCGCGTCCCTTCGGGGTGGCTCGCGCCAGCGGGCCATCCGCCCGCGCACGCACCTGGAGTCGCCACCCTGGGAAGAAGTTTTCCCATCCCCATCGGGCATGAGCATTGCTGCGTATCCGGCGACGGCGGCGAAAGTCCGGGAGGATGGATGCACGGCGGATGGCGATGGGCAACGGCAGTGGGCATGGCGGTGTTCCTCGGCGCATGCGGTGAATCAGCGGACCTCGACTCACCCGACGGCCCCGGTCCCTGGCCGGCGGACGCGGTGAAGGACTACGCGACGGCGTTCGGCATCGGCGCGGGGGTGCGGAGCATCGGCGTCGACGAGGGCCACAACATCTGGCTGCTGAAGGGCGACGAGATTGGCGTGCTGCGTCCCGGCGACACGGCGCCCACATGGACGCGCGGCGTGGGACAGGCGGCGGGAGGCTTCGGGCGGGATAAAAAGGCGCTCGGCTCCACCGTCATCTGCGGGGGTGAGGCGGGGCGTGCCTACGTGGGCTACCACACGTACGAATTACAGCCGGAGATACCGGACAAGCCCCACGCCTACATCCCCGCTCCTGGGGAGCCGCACTACACCGAGGCGCGCTTCGCGGAGTACCAGAAGGGCGACCTGGACGCGGTGCGCGTGGAGTCCGACGGCACGGTGGTGCTGGAGGAGCACCTGTGGCGCAGCGCGGGTGTGTCGGGTGGCCAGCAGCAGCTTGGCATACGCAACACCAACGACTTCCACTACGACGAGGACCGCTCGGTGCTCGCCTGCCAGCGGGTGATGCGCGGCAGGGACCGGGGTGATGTCTACATCGGCACCAACCACGGCGTGACGTTGATTCGAGACCTCACGTACAACAGCCACCGGCACGCGGCCTGGTATCTCGAGACGCCGCGCGCGGACGGCAGCGTGTCCCAGTCACTCCAGGCGGGGTTCAACTGGGGGCTCGGCATCGGACCCGGCGGTGAGGTGCTGGTGGCCAATGACTGGCTGGTGGGCATCCTGCAGCCGAACGGCGTGCTCGCGGACTTCGACCGGGAGCTCACCTGGGAGGGGCCGGTGCCCTGGAGCTACAAGGGGCACAACGCGCAGCTCAACAGCCTGGAGGCCTTCGACCACTGGCGTGCCATCGCTCGCACGAAGGCGGGGACGACCTGGGTGGGCAGCCGTGACTTCGGCCTGTGGCGCATGGAGCAGACGGACCGCTCCAGCGCGAACTACACGCGCATCACCACCCTGCCCTCCTCCAACGTGACGGCGCTCGCGGCCACGGATGGGGGCATCGTCTACGTGGGCACGCAGGACCAGGGCCTGTGGCGCATCGAGGAGGATGGGGCGACGCTCACGCGCGTGGAGACCGTGAACGGGCGACAGGTGCTCCAGTTCGTCTACGACCCCACCGTGGCACCGGCCATGCTCTATGCGCTGACCGACCAGGGGCTGACCGTGCTGCGGGAGTAGCGCGCCCGGGTCGAGCCACGCGTCACGAAGCCACGAGCTCGCGCGTCGCGGGCTGCCTGCGTGACATGAGGTAGGCCACGCCGAGGTTGGGGACCCAGCAGAGCCACGCGACGATTCGGTAGGCCGTGACGAAATCGCCCAACGCGTGGACCAGCACGGGCATCCACGACCTCAGCGTGACGGCCGCGAAGCAGGCCGCGAAGCTGTAGGTCATCATGAGCCGGTGCTCCTCAACCCGCCGGTTCCTGATGAGCCACCAGGCACTGGCCGTCGTCGCCAGCCAGATGACTCCCAGGCTGATGAAGCCCGCCGCGGCGACAATGCCGCCCGTGGCGAAGAAGCCGACGTACACGGCCGCGAGCCCGCTCAGGAGGACGGCCCCGACGTAGACCTTCCCGAGGACCCGGTGTGTCCTCGGAGACCTGAGCCGCAGCCTCGCGATGAACTGCGTCCAGCCGACCGCCAGCGCGAGCCCGCCCATCCCGATGTGGATGTAGAAGGCCGCGTTCCACACGACGTCCATCAGCAACGCCTCGTCCTTCGAGCCGCGAATCCCGAAGCTCGAACCCGCGAGGAAGTAGCTGACGGGATACAGCCCCACGGCCACGCAGAGGAAACCGAAGAGGAACCAGCGTGCCTTGCGTGTCATCGTGGAGACCCAGGGTTCGACGTGGAGCGGCGCCGCGCGAGAATCAATCGCCCCCGGCTACGGGCCGCGCCCCGCTCGATTGCATTTCACTCCTGAGCCGAGGGAGCACGCAGCTCCATCCGCAGCGGCTGCTTGCCCACCCACTCACCTCGCAGCAGGCTCTTCCCCACCTCCAGCCGCAGGCTCGCCGCCGGGTTGCCCTCCGCATCCCGCTCCCGCAGCTCGAGCTTGCCGCCCTCCACCCGGCCGTCCAGCTCGATGGGTTTGCGGTGCTTCTCGTAGAAGTACACGCCGGAGACCGAGTCGTCCCTGTGCCGCTCCAACATCATGACGATGGGCAGCTTGCCGATCCGCCCCCGCAGCACCTGGCCGAAGACGTCGCCGGACACCCCCTGCCCCTCTCCCAGCAGCACCCACTTGCCATAGGCCGTCAGATGGGGACGCAGCGAGGCATACGGCAGCGCCAGGCTGACGCTGTCGACGTCGTCGAGCGCACGTGATGCGTGGTTGCTGCAACGCTCCGCGGTCATCCGCGCCTCCGTCCCGGTGAACTCCCAGCGCTCATGGAACGTGCTCCGGGTGCGCTCCTCCTCCGCGTTCGCCTCGACGCCCTCCAGGCACTCGCGATTGAACGCGAGGCGCTCCTCCAGGTCCTCCACCGTGCCGCTCTCGGGCGCCTTCTTGTTCGACGCCTTCAGCTCCCGCTCATGCTTCGCAATCTGCTCCCGGTAGAGCCGCAGCTTCTCCTTGTTCATGCGAAGGACCAGCGCGCGCACGCCAGCGGGGGTGAACAACTCCCGCGGATTCAACTGACGCCCCGTCCGCACATCGAAGCCATAGGCCACGCTGTACGTCTCGCAGTAGGCCCCGCAACCCTCGATGTCGAAGTGAATCGTGAGCAGGCGCCCATCGTTCCGCGTCACGCCGAAGCGCTGCTCGGAGAGCCCCGACAGGTCCAGCCCGTCGGCCGGCAGCCGCGCCTCCACCTTCGTGGGCGCCAGGGCCTTGAACCGCCCGATGAACAGACCATCGTTGATGTTGGCGGCCACCTCCGGCTTCTCGTGCGTGACGAACGCCATCTGGAGGTCCCCCACCGGGAAGACACTCTCCGCCTCCGGCTTGGGGATGACCGTGAGCGAGCGCACCTCCACCCCCTCCGCCCGGGCCCTCCCGGTGAGCAGCACGGCCAGGACGGGGAACAGCAGGAGACCCACGGGAAGACGCTTCATCGGGAGACCTTGGACAGGACGACCACTCCGGCATCCTGCCTCAAGGCCCCGCCGGAGCGCATCCCGAGGAGCGCGCCTTGAGTCATCAAAGGATGTTCACGACCTTGG
This sequence comes from Myxococcus sp. AB025B, assembly GCF_006518215.1. Classification (NCBI taxonomy): domain Bacteria; kingdom Pseudomonadati; phylum Myxococcota; class Myxococcia; order Myxococcales; family Myxococcaceae; genus Myxococcus; species Myxococcus sp. AB025B. The sequence goes on along the minus strand of NZ_SRLW01000069.1, from coordinate 25,664 downwards.
CCGGGGTGTATCAGGCCGCCAATCCCAGACACATCGTGTCGACACGGGACGTGCGACACGCCTTGATTCACTCCACTTCGGGCGCGGTCTCATCCAAGGACTCGCGAGAATCACGGGCCGGCTGAACCCGTGGCCGATACGCACCTTCGCGGGCCCGCGCGGGAAATGCCCGCGGTGCAAGTCGCCGGCCAGGGTGGCCTCGAACCCGGGCGTGGCACACCCCGCGGCCGGAGTCCCCTTCGTGGCGCAAACACTCCCGAGCCCTGGGACAACGGCGACCTGAGCCGGCGGGCGGACGGGCACACTCCTCGGTTCTCCCTCATCCCGAGGTCCTTCCGTGACACGCACCTATCGCACCCTAGGACTCCTTCTCTCGACGTTATGTCTCGCATCGCTGCCGGGTTGCGACGAGGACACACCCTCCCCGCCCGACGCGGGACACGACGCAGGCATCGATTCGGGCTCCGACTCGGGACACGACGCGGGTCCCTCCGCGGACCCCGACGCGGGCGGCGACGCGGGCCCCTATGTCTGGGATGGCACCTACGTCCCGCTTGAGGAGACGGGCGACATCGAGGACAAGGGCCTGCTGGCCACCTGCAAGTACGACCCGAGGACCGTCCCCGCCACCATCTGCAACGAGCTGGACCGCGCCGACCTCTTCGACTTGTCCCAGTGTGACCTGACGACGCTGGGCGCGCTCCCCCAGGCGGGCATCTACCAGGCTGAGCTACGGGGTGAGCGACTGCTGGCGGACGGCGGCACCCGCATCGTCCCGGCCGGGGCCGGGTTCCACCTGAAGGAGGATGGCGGCACGAGCACCCTGTTTGACAATCCCCTGCTCAAGCTCGACATGGAGGGGGACCGCTTCGTCCTGCAGGGCCAGCAGGCCCGGACCCAGACCGTCATCAACCTGACGGGCTGCGAGACGAAGGCGCCCAACATCCTCACCGGCTGCTTCGCATATTGCTCCCGCGGCAGGTTCTCCTTCGGCGGCACCTTCGAGGCCCACCGCGTGGCGCTGCAGGACGCCGAGCCCGAGTCCTCGGGAGGGCTCGAGCTGTTGTCCGAGCGCGCGGTCCCCACGGGCCACGCCGTGGACGTCCACGTCGCCAAGGGCCACGCCTACGTCGTCTCCATCTCCTTCCGGGAGGAGCAGGGGGGACTCGCCGTGTTCGACGTGAGCAACCCGCGAAGCCCCGTGCAGACCGCCGCCATCAGTCTGCCCGGCGACAACTTCTGGAACAGCGTGTGGGCCAAGGGCGACGCGCTGTACGTCGCGAGCAGCGCTTCGGGCTTCATCGTCTACGACATCTCCCGGCCCGCCGAGCCGCTCTTCGTGCGCAGCGTGGCCACGGGTGGCGCGGGAGGCGCGCACACGGTGCTGGTCGAGGGCAACTTCCTCTACGCCATGGACCCCATCTCCGGCACCTTCATCTACGAGCTGACCGACCCCTTCGACCCGGTGCTGCGCGCCGTCATCCCGGGAGGCCCCCATGACGCGTTCGTCTACGAGGGGCGGCTCTACCTGAGCGACTCCTTCGACGGCTACGCCATCCACGACCTCTCCAACCTGGAGGACATCCGCGAGCTGGGCCGCTTCACCCGCCCGGATGGCTACTCGCACCACAACGCGGTGGGCACCTTCGGCGGGAAGACCATCGCCTTCGAGGGCGGTGAGTTCAACGCCTCGCACGTGCGCGCGCTCGACGTCAGCGACCCCGCGAACATCGTGAAGATCGGCACCTACAAGCTGCGGCGGGTGACCTCCATGCACAACCTCATCCTGCGCGGCAACCTGCTGTACATCGCGTGGTACCACGAGGGCCTGCGCGTGGTGGACGTCTCCAATCCCACCCAGATGCGCCAGGTGGCGCACCACCACGTCTTCCGGGAGGCGGACCCGCGCCGGGCCGACAGCATCTTCGAGGGACTCTTCGGCGTGCGCCTGCCGGGCGACGGCTACGTCTACACCGCCGAGTCCTCGCGCGGGCTGATGATCTTCAACGAGCTGTGAGCCTTGCCGGCCCCCGGGGTGAGCCCGGGGGCCGGAGGCGAGGCACGCCGATATCCCAGACCTCGGCGGCCGCGACGGACGGGTGGGGTACGCTGCGGCCCGACTCCGTCAGCGAAGGTACCGCCATGACCGCGCAGCTCCACGACACCGTCGAGTACCGCAAGCACGTCTTCGAGCTCGCGGGCGTCCAGGGCACGGACCTGTTCGAGCCCTCCGCCCACGGGCTGAGGCCCTGGGCCATGTCGACGGCCTGTCAGCGGGGCTTCCTCTGCCGCTACCGCGTCGCGGACAAGCGGCTGCTGCTGGAGGAGCTGCGCATCGGCTTGTCCGCCCAGGAGGAACAGGCCGTCCGGGAGGGCCACGGCCCGGCGCTGTCCGGGCAGCTCGCCACCTATTCCAGCGAGACGCACGAGCGGGTCGTCTACACGCGCCTGCGCGCCCCCGTGGCCTTCACCGGGGGCCTGTTGCTGGTGGACGGCTTCAACCGACGCGCGCCCTTCCACGAAGGGCTCCACCCCGCCTGGGGACGCAAGCGCGCCCAGGAGCTCCTCTTCGAGGGAGGCCGACTGGTGGAGGAGCGGGACTGCGACGGAGTGATGGCGCGGGTGCACGAGCAGGCGCGCGAGAAGTCCCTGGAGCTGGAGCTCGCGCCCCACCGGGCGCTCGTCGCCCAGTGGCTCGCGGATGCGTTCCGCAGGGGCTACGGCGCGGCCTGAGCCGGGGCACGAACTGTCGGACCTGTCTCAGTTGCAGCCCTGGCCGGTCAGCCAGTCCACGCCCCGGGTCCGCGAGGCCGTGCCTCCCGAGCCCCCTCCATCCGTGTTCGAGAAGGACAGCGCCACGCTCGCGCCCGACGTCTGGTTCCTGATCTCCATCGTCAGGGTGTTGGGAATCAGCGCCGTGGTGTTCGGATAGCTCGCGCCGATGGTGTAGCGCAGCCGGCCGCTCGGCAGGCTCCCGCACCTGGCCATCTTGTTCTCGAGCTGCACCCAGTTGCCGCGGTTGAAGTTGGAGTCCTGCGGCACCAGGTTCGCCCGGCCGCCCCAGCCGCCCAGCTGCGAGCCGATGAGGTGCCCTCCGTCGTAGTCATTGCTGGGGTTCTCCGCATCGCCCCACCGCCCCACGCTCGTCTGACAGGCGTCGATGCGCGGCGCCGCGACGATGGCCGGCAGGTTCTTGTACGCCCGGCTCGGACGGCCCGCGGTGTCCAGGAAGTAATACTCACCATCGAAGTCGTGCCAGATGTTCCGGTCACTCGACGGAAAGTACTTCGGACAGTCCCGGATGGCCGCCGCGGTGACGTCCCCGTGGAGCACGTAGCCAACGCCGTACGGCGCCAGCGCCCCACGTATCTGCTCCTCGGTGTGGCTGTCGAAGAAGGCCATCAGGCCACCAGGCCCACCGAAGTCCTGCTCCAGCTCGCGGACGACGTCCTCCCCGCCCAGCTCCAGGCCCGGGTCTCCACAGCCGCCGAGCCACAAGACAGACACCACCGCAACGGAAAGCTTGCTCAGGATGCGCATCCTCTTGGCTCCCTCTGGGCCGACCTGCGTGACATCGGCCAGCGTGTTGACCAGGAGACATAGAGCCGAAATGCGTGAACTTCCAAAAAACTGAGAAGAACCGCGCCACCCCTCCTCCAGCGCTTGTTGCCACCCGACGCTCACGGCTTCCGTCGCAGGTTCAAGGCTCCACCAGCACGCGACAGCGCGGTAGGCCGAGGTGTGCGGGCCCACGCACCGCTCACGTGCATGTCACGTCATCGCCCTTGCGAACACGCTTTCAATGTAAAACCAGAAAGCATCACTCCCCCTCCACGCGGCCCGCGGGCAGCGTGAATCTGTTCGACCGGAAGAGACAACAATGCAACCACAGGCAGGCAAGTACACGGACGCAGGGTGGCCCAGGCCGCTCGCGCTCATCGGCGTAGCTCTTCTCCTCGTCACAGGTTGTTCGACGCCTTCGGCGGAGCCCTCGGACCTCGCCGACGCGAGGGCGGGCGCCGTCATCCAGGACGCCAACTTCGCCGACTCGGTCTTCGTCACCGGCCTGAGGGGTCCGACCACGATGACCTTCGCGCCCGACGGGCGCCTGTTCATCTCGGAGAAGAGCGGAGCGCTGCGCGTGGTCCAGAACGGCCAGCTGCTGGCGACGCCGTTCATGACGCTCGCCGTGGACACCGGCAACGAGCGGGGCCTGATGGGCGTCGCGTTCGACCCCAACTTCGAGAGCAACAATTATCTGTATGTCTATTACACGTCGGTGGACGGCAGCATCCACAACCGGGTCAGCCGCTTCACCGCCAACGGCAACGTGGTGGTGCCCGGCAGCGAGCTGGTGCTCGCCGACCTCCCGACGCTCGACGCCGCCAACCACAACGGCGGCGCGGTGCGCTTCGGGCCTGACGACAAGCTCTACGTCTCCGTGGGCGAGAACGCGGTCTCCTCCAACTCGCAGAGCCTGAACACGCCGCTGGGGAAGATGCTGCGCTTCAACTCGGACGGCACCATCCCCGCGGACAACCCGTTCCACGCGACGGCCACGGGGCTGGCGAAGGCGACCTGGGCCATGGGGCTGCGCAACCCGTTCACCTTCGACTTCCAGCCCGGCACGGGGCTTTTGTTCATCAACGACGTGGGTGAAGGCGGCTGGGAGGAGATCAACCGCGGCCAGGCCGGGGCCAACTACGGCTGGCCGATGACGGAGGGCTACTTCACCAACCGCCCGGGGCTCACGCAGCCGTTCTACGCGTACCCGCATGGCCCCGGCACGGCCGCCGGCAACTGCATCGCCGGGGGTGCCTTCTACAACCCGCGCGTCTCCGCGTTCCCCGGTGCGTACCTGGGGCAGTACTTCTTCGCGGACTACACCAACGACTGGATTTCGCGCATCCACCCGACGACCGGCGCCGTCTCCCTGTTCGCGACGGGCGTCTCGGGCCCGGTGGACCTCGATGTGGGTCCCGACGGCGCGCTCTACTATCTGGCGCGGGGCACGGGGCAGGTGGGCCGCATCGCGTACACGGCCGCGCTGCCGCCGACCATCGCGCAGCAGCCGGCGAACCTCCTGGTCTCCGTGGGCACTCCGGCGAGCTTCTCGGTGTCGGCGAGCGGCGAGCAGCCCCTCACCTACCAGTGGCAGCGCAACGGCGTGGCCATCTCCGGCGCCACGTCGGCGACCTATACGCTGGGCGCCGCGCAGCTCACCGACCACAACGCGCGCTTCCGCGTGGTCATCACCAATGGGATTGGGACGGCCACCAGCACGGAGGCCGTGCTGACGGTGACGTCCAACAAGCCGCCGGTGGCCACGATTGTCACGCCGGCCGTGGGCACGACGTACACCGCCGCCACGAACCTGGTGTTCTCCGGCTCGGCCAGCGACGAGGAGGATGGCGCGCTGCCGCCGAGCGCCATGACGTGGAGCATCGTGTTCCACCACGACACCCACACGCATCCCGCCATGCCCGACACCACCGGCATCGCGAGCGGCGACTGGCCCATCCCGAACATCGGCGAGAGCTCGGCGAACGTCTGGTACCGGGTGTGGCTCACGGTGCGGGATTCGATTGGCCTCACCCACACGACGTATCGCGACGTGCACCCCGTCACCGTCCCCATCACGGTGAGCAGCGTGCCTGGCGGGCTGCAGGTGTTGATGGACGGCCGTCCCGTCCCCTCGCCCCACGCCACGACGGGCGTGGTCGGCGTGCTCCGCTCGGTGGGCGTCGAGTCCCCGCAGTTCGCGAACGGGAAGCTCTGGGCGTTCTCGTCGTGGTCGGACGGCGGCGCGCAGTCCCACGCCTTCACCACGCCGGCCAGCGCGGTCAGCTTCACGGCCACGTTCACGGAGACCGCGAGCGGCAGCTGCTACCGCATCCAGAGCGAGCGCAGCGACAAGTGGCTCGCGGTGGACGGCGCTGGGAAGGTCGTGGCCAGCAGCACGGCGCAGACGGGCGGGCAGATCTTCCAGCTGGTCCCGGTGGGCTCGCGGTTCAAGCTCAAGGGGACGGGTGACACGTTCATGACGGTGGTGGACAACCAGCTGTCGATGAGCGGCAACTTCACCAGCGGGGAGTCGTTCACGCAGCACCCCTGTGGCTATGGCGGGCGCATGCGCGTCGGCTTCCAGGCCGCGGTGGGGACGGCGCCGCACTGGAAGGAGACGACGCCGGATGCGCCCATCCAGAGCGGCGACGGTGGCAACGGCGGCGCCTGCAACCCGGCGGATGGCGGCACGTGGGAGGGCTTCTATCTGGAGCCGGTGGCCTGCTCGGGTGGCACCACGGGCCCGGTGTGCGGCAACGGCGTCCTCGAGAGCGGCGAGCAGTGCGACGACGGCAACACCCAGTCGGGTGATGGCTGCGACGCGACGTGCACCCTCGAGAGCGGCAGCGCGGGCTGCGTGCGCATCCAGAGCGAGCGCAGCGACAAGTGGCTCACCGTGGATGGAGCGGGCAAGGTGGCCGCCATCAGCACGACGCAGGCCGGGGGCGAGGTCTTCGAGCTCGTCACCAGCGGCACGAAGTACAAGCTCAAGGGGGCGAGCGGCGCCTACGTGGCGGTGGTGGCGGACCAGCTCACCGTGAACGCCACGCTCGGCACCGCGGAGGCGTTCACCCGCCACGCGTGCGGCACCTTCGGCGGCCGCAATCGCTACGGCTTCGAGTCCTCGACGGGCACCGCGCGCAACTGGAAGGAGAACACGCTCGCCGCGCCCATCCAGAGCGGCAACGGCGGCAACGGTGGCATCTGCAACCCCACCGACGGCGGCTCGTGGGAGGGCTTCTATGTCGAGCCCGCGACCTGCCCGGTGACGGGAGGCTGAAGGCCCACGTCCCGGGGAGGCCCGCTCAACCGCGAGCCTTCCCGGGGCGCAGCAGCGCCCAGCCCAGGCAGATGCCGTAGATGGCGGCGGAGCCATGGACGGCGAACGCGTAGGCGAACGACACGCCCTGCCCCATCACCGTCAAGGCATCCGTGACGGGCATCACGACGGAGGCGACCACGAAGATGCCCGCCGCCTTGCGCTGACGCGCGGCCACCAGGCCGAAGAGCGCCAGCGCGATGCCGAAGTCCCGCCCGGCCTTGACGCTCATCCACGCAATCGCCTCCGTGCCCGTCAGGGGCAACCCGAAGCCACGAGCGACCTCCACCGGGTTCAGCAGGCCGCCCACGCTGAGGTAGAGCATGAAGCCCCCCAGGAGCAGCGTGAACAGGGCCGTGGGGGAACCGAGCCTCCAGGACAAACGCACTGACGTCGTATCCATGGCATCTCCTCGTGCTTCGAGCCGTGTGTTCATGCGGACAATCTGCCGCCCGGGGCTCGGGGGCGCCATCTCCGGTCGTCTCGATTCTTTGTCTGGAACGCTCACCACCTGAGCGCCTCGGGCAGCCCACGGCTATACTGGAGGCATGGACCCCATCCCTGGCTCCGACCTGCTCGGGCAGATCCTGGAACACACGCGGCTGAAGGGACGGCTCTACTGCCGCACCGTCGCGCGGGCCCCCTGGGGGCTGCGCATGGCGCCCACGCGGACGGCCACCCTGCACCTGGTCGTCGCGGGCACCTCCGTCCTCGTCCAGGGAGGCGAGACGCTCCCCCTGGGCCCTGGGGATGTCGTGCTGCTGCCGCGCGGAGATGGACACGCGCTCGCGGACTCGCCGCGCAGCCCGAAGATGGCGCTGGAGACCTGGCTCGCGACCCGGAGCGAGGACGCCTCCGCCTACGTGCTGGGAGGCTCCGGCGTGGAGTCCCGCCTGCTCTGCGGCTCCTTCGCGTTCGACGACCCGGGCGCGCACCCCGTGCTCCGCCTGCTCCCCGAGCGGGTGCATCTGCGGGGCGCGTCCGCGGAGGCACGGGCGCTGCTGCCCACCGTGGCCCTGCTCGACAGCGAGGCCTCGCGGGGCGAGCGCGGCTCGTCGCTCGTGGTGTCCCGGCTGCTCGACATCCTGCTGGTCCAGGTGCTGCGCGCCTGGGCCGAGACACAGCCTCCCGGCGGCGCGGGCTGGCTGGGCGCGCTCGGGGACAGGACGCTCGCGAGCACGCTGGGCTGGATGCACGCGGAACCAGGACGGAGCTGGACGGTGGACGAGCTCGCGAAGCGCGCCGGCACGTCACGGGCCACGCTGGCGCGTCGCTTCACCCACGCGGTGGGAATGGCGCCCCTGGAGTACCTCACCCAGCTGCGGATGCAGGAGGCGTCGCGCCAGCTGCGACAGGGCCAGGAGGGGCTCGCGGCCATCGCCAGTCGGGTCGGCTATGAATCGGAGTTCGCCTTCAACCGTGCCTTCCGCCGACACATGGGCGTGCCTCCTGGCGAGTACCGGCGGACCGCCCAGGGATGACGCGCGAGCTCGGCGCCGATGGGTCAACACCTTCACCGGTGGCACCACGATGCGGGCGGTGACGTCCCGCGCGGGACTCCGCCTTCAAACCCGACCACTCCTTCCAGTTCAAGGACGTGGGGGGCTCGGGGGCCGGAGGGGCGATGACCTTCGGCACCGAATCGGACACGGGGACCTGGAGCATGAAGCACGACGTGCTCACGCTCGCCGGGGCGCGGCGCACACGCCGCTACCTCCTGATTGGCGCGTCGCGCACGCCCGAGGGCAAACGCACGCTCTTCCTCATGCCCGAGCACTCGGGCTGGTCCCTCCAGCCCGGAGCCATCGGCGTGAGCGGTGAGCTGTACGTCGAGAAGGAGTGAGGCCTCCCGCGGGGCCGCGCGGGAGCCCTCGGTCGTCACTGGATGAAGAGGACGAACGTCTCCCACGCGCCGATGGCGGAGCGGTTGGCGTTGACCGCGCCCGAGGCGTTGCCGCCGCCGCCGTTCTCCGCCACCACGTACTGGCCATTGGACGCCTGGAGGGCCACGCGGTCCCCGGCCTGGAAGCGGCTCCTGCCCTCCAGGTTGATGAGGCGGAACGTCTCCCACCCCTGGGCCGCCGCGCGGTTCGCGTTGACCACGCCGCCACCACCATTCTCCGCCACCACGTACTGGCCGTTGGCCGCGCGCAGGTTGATGAGGTCGTTGTTGAGCAGCTCGCCGCCGTTCAGGTCCACGTAGCCGAAGCGCTCCCAGTCACCGATGGCCGTCCGGTCGGCGCCCACGAACGTGCCGCCCCCATTCTCCGCGACCAGGAAGTTCCCCGTGGCGGTGCGGAAGGCCAGCCGCGTGCCCGCGGCCTGCGGGTACAGCGCGAGCAGCGCCGTGACGTCGCTGCCCGTGAACTCGCCCGTCTCCGCCGAGCGGAAGCACGAGTTCATGATGGAGCCCCCCACCGACGCGGTGGTCGGCGTGCCAGGGATGTGGATGGCGCCGACTCCGCCATCGCCCTCGTTGCCCCCCGTCCCGCAGCTGATGGTCCGGTTGTAGAAGTCCGTGTGGCGGAAGCCGAGGGTGTGCCCGAGCTCGTGCGTGATGACGTGCTCGATGACGTCGACACCGTACTGGCTGAGCCGTCCACCGATGGTGATGGAACCGAATGGCAGGCCATTGGCCGGGAACCCCGCGACGCCGCCGTTCATGTTCGGGTCGAGGTTGGCCTGGATGGTGAAGCTGCAGCCGGGGCTCGGCGCGCGCGCCATCGTGAAGCGCGGGGAGCGCTCGTTGTAGTTCTGGATGGCCAGGTCCAGCGCCGTGCTGAACACCCCGGTGAAGGCGGGGCCGTTGACGCAAATCCTCGTCACGGCCGCGCCGACGAGGTTCGTCGTGCGGTACTGCTCCTCGGAGGAGCCGGAGGCCGTCACCATCTCGCGCGAGGCCTCCAGGGTGACCTCCGCGTCCCTGCCGACATAGACCGTCTCACCGACGACCTGGATGTCATTGGCGGGGAAGCCCGCCTGAATCAGGTTGTCGACAATCTCCTGCGTGGGTGCGGGCTGCTCGCCACAACCCCACGACAGGACACTGCTCGCGGCGATTGCAAAAATGAGAGACTTCAAGGACTTGGGGGTTGGAGACACGGGGCAACTCTTCGTGAAGGCTGGGCGACTGGAACCTGCGGCTGCTCGAGCCTTCTCGCGAGCAGGCCGCCACCGCCCTATCCCTCTCCGCACGCCCGCCGCGACGAAATCGCGTGAGCCGGGTGTCCACGTGTCGACTGGCGCTCACGGCGTCACGACGCCATGCAGCCAGGTTCCTCGACTTCACAATGTATCGGTATCGCGGTCCGAGAGCGGACGCCCCCACGTCAGCTCGCGCGCGCGTAGCGCCCCGGAGACTGGCCCACATGGCGACTGAAGGCCGTGGTGAAGGTGCTCGCCGAGCTGTAGCCCACGCGCTCGGCCATCACCGGCTCGAACCCGGAGATGGTGAGCCCGGCGTCGCTGGCGGCAGGACGAAGTCGCCCTCCTGGAGCGTGATGGGCGCCTGTCCGTCCACGGCGAGCCGACAGCTTCCTTATGACGGCAATGTACGAAGTCACGGGTGGGCGGTCCACGGGCTGACCAGCCGGGGCCTGTGGTTCTGGGAGCTCCAGCTCGTGGTGCTGTCATGGCCCCGTCTGGCCACGGTCATCATGGCCGTGCTGTCCAGCCAGGGGCAGCAGCAGCGCCGCGCGAGGCTCCCGCTCGGAAGCAGGAGCGTGCCGGCGGGCCACTGAGCCCACGCTCAGGGCTTGCGCCACCGGATGTCGATGCCCTTCACCCAGGCCTCGCGCCGGCCGTCACCCCGGTCCTCGGCGCGGAACACGAGCTCCCCGGCCTCGGCGTCGAAGACGAACTGCCGCGGCTGCACCTGCGCGTCATGCACGTCGAACGTGCCGAGGACCCGCTCGCCCTGCTGGACGACGAGCCGCCCACACCACTCGTGAGCGTGCGCGTCCAACGTGAGCGTCCCGGGTCGAGCGAGCGAGAACTTCGCCGACTCGTGGGCGGCCGCGAGGACGAAGAGCATGCCGTCGCGCTTCGTGTAGTTCCCACCGAGGCCCTGGGGAGGGTTCGGCTTGCGCAAGAGGGACAGGCAATCCAGCTTCGGACTCCCACCCCAGTCGATGACCTGCTGCGACACGACGGACAGGCCCTCCTTCTGCGCGTAGTGCGCGAAGAGTTCCTGGCTCATGAAGTTGCGGATGCCGGGGTTGTCCATCCACCGCCCGCAGGGGTTCGCGGTGTAGTTCGAGTGGTGGATGAACGCGTGCGCGTCCGGCGCCAGGACGCGGAAGAACTCGCGCAGGTAGGCCCGCACCACGTCGCTGTCGAAGTGGACCATCGCGTCGAAGCAGTAGGCCAGCGTCAAGGAACCGCTGCGCAGCGCCGCGAGGCTCGAACCGTCGTTGACGACGAAGGATATCTTCGAGTCCCGGCCCGCGAAGCGGCGACGACAGAAGGCGATGTTCTCCGGGTTGATGTCCACCACATGGACGCGCTCGGAGAGCGGCAGCAGGAATTCCGTGTTCCGGCCATGGCCCGCCGCCAGGTCCATGGTGGAGGTGAAGTCACACGCGCTGATGACGGGCCAGATGAGGTTCTTCCAGGCCTCCGGCATGAACGCCTCGACCTCGTCGTAGTACGCGTGCTCCTTCCAGTCGTCTCCAACCTCCTTGGCCAGCACGGCGACTGCCTCTTTCGACATGGATGTGGCCCTCTCCCAAAGGTTGGACGCCCCAGCAGACACAATCCGCCTCGGCGCAGCAAGCGGCCTGGACTGTTCACCGCTTGACAGACGCGACCCTCCATTCCAAGAACACCGAAGTGCCGCGCGCTTCGCGAGGTGCACGTTCGAGAACTGTCAGCTCCAGGAGAGCCAGTGGAAGGGCTCGCGGCTCGAGACCTGCGTCATCCGAGGCAGCAACCTCACGCGGGCGCAGCTCTCCTCCACCGCGCTCAGGGACGTGCGCTTCGAGGGCTCGAAGCTGATGGGCATCGACTGGAGCAACCTCGCGTCGAACCCCGAGCTGGGCTTCGTGGAGTGTGGCCTGTCGTATTGCTCGTTCGTCGGGCTGAGCCTGCGCAAGACGGACTTCCTGCGCTGCATCGCTCGGGAGTCGAACTTCTATGCTCTGGACCTGACGGACTCGGACTTCACGGGCACCGACTTGAGCGGCAGCAGCTTCCGGGGCTGCATGTTCACGCGCGTGGACTTCAGGGACACGCTGGGCACGTTCCTCGACCCGCAGCACAACAAGCGCAAGGACGTGCGGGTTCCGGTGGAGACGGCGGTCGCGCTCGCCCGGAACCTGGGCATGTTGGTGGCGGGCTTCCACGACGAGGCACCGAAGCGCGCGCCGAGGAAGGCCCGCTAGGGACTCAGTGCCTCCCCGCGCAATCCAGGAGCGGCTCGAGCACCGCGGCCAGGTCTCCTCTCACGTTGATGCTCCCCGTGAGGTAGCGACGCGTCTGGGGAAGGTAGAGCATGAAGCTCTGGTAGCCCGCGGTGGTGCCCAGGTGGCCGATGGCGACGACGCCCCGGGACTTGAGCCACATCCCTCCGAGCCCGTAGCCCACCAGGCGTGACTCGGGCTCGGGCGCGGAGCGGATGTTCATGCACGAGGAACACCGCTCCACACAGACGGTGTCACCTCAGGGGTGGATCAACACGAGGCTCGTTGGAATCGGGTCGGCCCCCACGAGACTCATCAGGGTCCAGAGCTTTCCATCCGCGCCGATGGCGAGCGCGGACCCCACCGAGGAGATACGGGTCCCCTCTCCAGTCCTCACCTGGAACTCCGGGTCCAGCGCCCCCGAGGGCGTCAGACGCACCAGCAGCCCGCCAAAACCACTGTCCTCCGTACCGAACCCCGCGGTGACATAGATACGGCCCGACGAATCCCGGGTGAACGCTCGAATCCCGAACGGACTGGCCGTGGTTCCCGTGACCTCCTTGATGTTCACCGACCCGTTCGTTCCGAACGTCAAATCCGGCGTGCCGTCGGCGCGATACGCAAAGAGGCTCTCGCCATTGCGGGCGAGGAACGTGTCGTCGGCGGCAACATGGAGAGTCAAACCCACACCGGGAATCTCTCCTCCCTGCCCGAAGCTCGTGTCGAGGTCTCCCGAGGAAAGCAGACGGATGAGCTTGCCAGGGGGGCTGGCCCCGATCCCCCCCAATGAAACCAGGATGCGCCCATCGGACTGGACCGAGATCGAGTTCACGCTGCCAAGGTCCCGCCGGATGCCATCGGTCCCGAAGCTGCTGTCACGAGCGCCCTCAGAGGTCAACTGGACGAGGTCGGGCACACCGCCCCCCATGCTCAACAACATCGCTCCGGAGGGGAGCGCGATGATGTTGTCGACGTTTCCATAACGCATGTCAGTGAATGACACGCACCCGCCTTCACCGAAGGTGGCGTCGGGCGTCCCCTCGCTCGCATGGGTTCGGCACACCCGCAGCCAGAAAGCCCCCTCGACGTTGCCGATGGCGGTCAGGACGCGCTGCTGGCCATCCAGGCCGATGGCCCCCTGCGTCGCTACCGCGCCATCGAGCAGCACGGTTTGCGAGAGCCCGGTCTCACCGACGGAGTACCGGACGAGCTCGACCACGCCTCGGACATTCCTCGAGTTGACATACGGCTGGCCTCTCCCGATGACGCCACCGGAGGCCAGGGGAACGAACTGCACCGGCTGGTCCTGGATCTTCTGCGGCCACCCCTCCACGAAGTCGCCCGGTCGGGGGCCGGTGGGCTCCGGCTCCGACGATGAGCACGCGATATTCAGAATAAACAGGGCTGCCGCCCAGCAACGAAGAGACTTGAACAAGGAGATCCCCCTGCACTGACACAATCGCCGGCCCTGAACCGAGCCTGCCTGCAAGGCTCGTTCGACGCAATGCAAATCATTGCAGTCCTGGCACAGAGTCCTGGTGTAGGACGCGACCATGCGCCCCAACTCAAGAGGACCGTCTCGAAGTCGCAGGTTGCTTCTGGCGGGCGGTGTCGCCGCACTGGGAGTGGTCCTACCCCCGCTCTCCGCCGCGGACCCCGCGTGCGTCCCCGGCGATCCCCGCCCCATCTGCAATACCACCGACCCGGAAGACCCGCCGGGCGCCCCGCCAGAAGGGCCCTTCTGGATCCACGAAGGCAAGCGCTTCTTCGTGATTGGTGCCTTCGACTACCCCACCACGGCCATCAACCCCGATGGAGGCCCCTCGCTCAACTTCCCCAACACCAACAAGACAGACCGCGCGCAAGGAGAGCTGGGACGCGTGGGCTTCAACACCATGATTCACGACATCCACGACTTGTCCCCGGCGGACATGGACAAGCTCGAGCAGCACGGCATGCACGTGCTCGCCAAGGCGTGGAACTGGGGCGCGCGAGGGACGCCGACGGGTGACTTGCACTGGGTGCGGGAGAAGGACGCCCAGCATCACATCGGGAGCGCGCTGGACATCAAGATCCAGGAACTGAAGAGCAAGCCAGCGCTCCTCGGCTATGACTCCATGGACGAGATGGGTTGGAACAAGGAGGGCGGAGGCCAGTTCGCACGGGTTGACGGAGGCGTGGACTGGGTGAAGACCGCGGAGAATCGTGCGCGGATTCCGACCCTCGGTGAGGCCGCGAGCTTCCGCGCCTTCGTCAATGAAAGGGACCCCGCCCACCCGGTGTATTACACGGAGATCGCCGCCAACAACGCCGACGCGGGCGTCATTCCCTGGGACGACGTGCCAGGCTTCTCCCCCGCGCAGTACCGGCAATGGAGGACCGCGGCGAACGCCTGGGGACAGGACCGGTATCCCATCACCCTCCAGGCCAACGGCACCTCCCTGCCGTTCCCCCAGGCCCCCCTGAATCACCCCGCCGAGAGCACCGAGGCCATGCGAGTGCTCCACGACGATGACTTCATGGCGCCCTATACCCCCGCGGGCCCCATCTTGATGGTGCTCCAGGGGCAAGGGTTCGCGGAGTGCTGCTCTTGGATGACCAATCCCGAAGGAATGATGGGCCGGCGCCCCAACTACACGGAGACGCGCTACATGGCCTATTCATCCATCCTCCAGGGAGCGCGCGGCATCTTCTGGTGGGGCGCGGACGTCATCGGGTATGAATCCCAGCTCTGGTGGGACATCAAGCGGGTTGCGGCCCAGCTTCGCTTCCTGGAGCCGGCGCTCACCTCCGACAGCCGTCCGGACCTGCTGCTCTCCTCCGGGCTGTTGGGCATGCAGCGCAAAGTCGGGCAGCGGAACATCATCATCGTCACCAACCCCACCCCCGCCACCGTCACCGGCCACATCCGCCCGGTCAATTGGTACAGCGCGAGGCCCGCCCGCCCGCTTTTCGAGAACCGCAGCCCCATCCCCTACAACTCCACCACGAGCGGATGGACAGACACCTTCGGCCCCTGGGAGGTCCATGTCTATACGGATCAACCCTTGAAGCGGCACAAGGATGACTTCGATGGAGACGGCACGTCCGACTTCACGTGGTATTGGCCCTCCCCCACCCTGTCCCAGGCGGGCATGCTCACGGTACAGGCCAGCGCGCTGCCCAGGCTCATGCGCTTCGCGGGAGGGATGCCAGGAGATGTCTCGCTCACGGGCGACTATGACGGCGACGGCATCACGGACCAGGCCCTGTACACTCCAGCTCCGCATGCCCATCAGCCCGGGTACTTCACGGTCTGGATGAGCCAGGGCCAACACTGGAGCTGGTTCGACCTGGGAGGGGTCGGCGCCATCCCGATCGCCGCCGATTATGATGGGGATGGCATCACGGACATCGCGGTGTACGAACGACTCGCGACCCCTCAGACGGACCCCGAAACGTCCCAGTTGATGTATGGCCATTTCGTCTGGAGATCGACCCAGACCGGGGGGCCGCTCCAGACGTTCCTCATCGGTGAGCCCGACGACACGCCCGTCGTCGGTGACTTCGACCATGATGGCCGGGATGACTTCGCCATGTACAAGGTCAAGACCAGCTGGGGTTGGGGCGGCTGGTTCACCGTCAGGAAGAGCCAGGCTAACATCTGGGATTGGGACGTCCTGGGACAGGAGGGGGACATCCCTGTCGTGGGCGACTACGACGGCGATGGGTTCAGCGACCTGGCGGTCTACACGCCACGCTGGCCGACGAATGACGGCGGTGGCTACTTCACCGTCGTCCGCAGCTCGACGGGCACGTCCCAAGTGCAGTTCCTCGGAGGGGTCGGTGACGTCCCCGTCACGGGCGACTACGACGGCGACGGGAAGACGGACTTCGCGGTCTACCGGCCTCGCACGAGCACTCCGGCGGCGGGTGGTGACTACACGGTCATCTCCTCGAGCACGGGCAACACGAGCGTGAAGAGCAGGCCCGGCGTGCGTCCGGGAGAGCTGCCCATGGGCCGGGCCTGGCAGCAGTAATCATCCCCCCATGGCGTGGTGGACTCGAATGTCCGCCACGCCGTGCGGCGGCGTGGGCTATCCGCAGGGCCCCCATGACGCGCTCCTGACGGACAACATCGACTTCGTGGATGGCCGGGACGAGTGGTTCTTCATCCAGCGGGGCCCGACGGCCTCCTGGTCCATCTCCGCGGACTGGGCCGGCAGCAACTTCTCCTGGAACCGGTCCACCCACAACTCCACCCCGGCCGAGCCCTTCATCGGTGACTGGCCCCTCGCGAACAACGGCGGCAGCAATGCCAGCCACCTCCTGGTCCGCGCCGTCGCCGGGCAACCCAAACACCGGGTCGCGCGCCGCACGTTCTGCTCCCACCGCGACATGCGCATGTCCAACCCCTGGGCGAACCACTGAGCCAGACGCGGGACACCTGGAGTCGGGGCCCCCGCGGGCTCCGGCTTCAGACTCGACTTTCGCCCTTTTGGGGTGGGATGCCCAAGCAGGGGGCCGAGAGGAGAGAGGGCTGAGGGTAGGTAAAGTGCGGCCATCGAGACCAGCTGAGAGAGGTGTCCGGCAAGACACGCCTCTTCCAGCACCTTCGAGGTCTGCGATGGCCGCTTCCCATTTGTATGCACTGCTTCGAGTCCTGCAGCTGGTTCGGCCGGCGTTCACCGAGCCCTCGTTCCTCCGCTTCCTGGTGCTGTTCGCCGGCTGGGTGTGCAGTGGAGGCACGCACGCCGTTACCGAGGCGCTGGTGGCCGCAGGAGTGTCGGGCGTGCAGCACCATGCGGCCTTCCATCGCTTCTTCTCCCGGACGCGGTGGAGTACGGACGAGGTAGGCCGACTGCTCCTGTTGAAGCTGGCTGCATTGGGACCCGTGCGGTTGGTACTCGATGACACCCTTTGCAGTCACAAGGGGCCGAAGGTTTTCGGCCTGGGCAGTCACCTGGATGCGGTTCGCTCCACCCGGGCCATGCGCGTCTTCTGCTTCGGCCACGTCTGGGTGACGCTCGCGGTGCTAGTGCACGTGCCCTTTGCCGCGCGCCCCTGGGCACTGCCCGTTCTCTTCCGGCTCTACCGCACCCAAGCCGAGTGCCAGAGGAGGGACATCCGGCACCGGAAGAAAACGCAGTTGGGCCGAGAGTTGGTTGAGCGTGTCCTCAGCTGGCTGCCAACGGGCCCTTTGGAACTGGCCGCGGACGAAGCGTACTCATGCAGCACCCTGCTCAAGGGGTTGCCGCAGCGGCTCGTCTTCGTCGGAGCCATGCGTCCAGATGCAGTGCTGACGCGCCCGCGCGTGCACCACTGCCGCTCGCCGAAAACGGGCCGCTGGCTGACGCGTGCCGGTGCCCAAGCCCGAGGCCCTTGCCAGAGATTCAGCACTCCCCTGGATGCGGCTGACAGCCCAGCTCTACGGCCGCTCGCAGCAGGTGGACTACAAGGAGGTGGTGGCCCGGTGGAGGAGTGCTGCCGGCGAGCGGATGCTCAAGGTGGTCGTCGTGCGGATGACAAGTGGAAGCCGCCCCCTGCGAGTCTTCTTCTGCACCGCCCCCTCCCTGTCTGCCCTCGAAGTGGTGGAACGGTATGCCTTCAGGTGGAGCATCGAAGTGCTCTTTCGGGACTTGAAGCAACTGCTTGGCTTCGCCGACTCGCGGGCCCGCCGTCGCCTGGCCGTGCTTCGCACCGCTCCCTTCGCTGGCTTGAGCTACACCCTTCTCGTCCTCTGGTACCTGGAGCTCACCGCCAACTGGCAACAGATGAGGTGGCCTCTGCGCCCCTGGTACACCACCAAGACCACGGTCAGCTTCGCGGATGTCCTCCGCCTGGCTCAATCCTCCCTGGCCCGGGCCGGCTGGCATTCGCCGCGTCGACTTCGCGCCAACTTACGTGCTACCTCTCGCGCCCCGCCATCTCAGGAGAGCGCGGAGTAGACCGCCGCGTTCTCTCCCTCGCTCTAAAAGGGCGAAAGTCGAGTCAGAGGCCGGGTCCCAGCGCCCCGGTGAGCGACTGTCCACCCTCGTGAAGGAGCGCGGCTGGCGTTGACCGCGGGGCGGCGCGATAGAGTCACGGCATGACGTACCTGGACCACGCGGCCTCCACGCCAGTGCATGAAGCCGCACTGGAAGCCATGCTGAGCGCGATGCGCGAGGGCGCAAGCAACCCCTCCTCCGTTCATGCGGCGGGACGCAAGGCCCGCGCCGCGTTGGACCAGGCCCGCATCGAGGTGTCCAGCTACCTGGGCTGCCTCCACGCCGAGCTCCGGTGGGAAGCCAGTGGCTCGGCCGCGCTGGGGCGCGCCCTGCGCTCGGCCCTGGCCCTCTCCTCGGGCCCCCTCGTCTCCAGTCGCCTGGAGCACCCCGCCGTACGGAACGTCGTCGAGGAGGCCGAGGCCTCCGGCCGTGAGGTGCGCTGGCTTCCCCAGCCGGCCGGAAGCCTGACACCCACCACGGCCACGCCACTGCTCGAAGGTGCCGCCGTGGTGGCCCTGTCCGCGATGAACCAGGAGCTGGGCACCGCCCCCGACCTCGCGCCGCTGATGGCGCTGGCTCCCAGCGCCTGGTGGGTGGTGGACGCGGTGCAGGCGGCGGCATGGAGAGACCTCCGCCCCCTGCTCGCGCCTCGCGTCTTCCTCGCCTGCGCCTCCCAGAAGCTCGGAGGACCTCCCGGTGTCGCGGCGCTCCGCGTGCCTCGCGAGCTGGCCTTCGCTCCCGCGGGCCGACGCGAGCCGCTCTTCCCCGACGCCCCCGGCACTCCGCCCTGGACTGCCGCCATCGGCATGGGCGCGGCCTGCCGCGTCCGCGCCCCCGCCCTGAGCGAAGGACTGCCACGTGTGAGGGCCCAGGCGGAGCGGCTGCTCGCGGGGCTCCAGCGAAGCTGCCCGGACCTCGTCCACAACACGGGGCCCGACTGGGTGGGCCCCATCCTGGATGTCTCGGTGCCCGGAGTGGAGGCACGCAGGATGGAGACCGCGCTCGACCTGCGCGGCCTGTGCGTGGCGAGGACCTCCGCGTGTCAGCAGGCGCGCGTGGTGGCCTCTGCCGTGGTGGCCGCCGCGTTCCCCGGGGCGCCATGGCGCGCGGACTCCGCCCTGCGCTTCAGCCTGGGACTCCAGACCTCCGAAGAGGACCTCGACGCCGCGCTGGAGGCCTGGAGTTCGGCCCTGTCGGAGCTCCGCCCCGCGACGTCCACCGGGAGCACATGAAGTCCCGCACGCGCCGGTGAGGGGAATTCCGGGCGAGCTCCGTTCAGGGGCAAGGGACGAGCCCATTCCGGGCGCCTTCCCCGAGAAGGAGCTTCGTTCCATGTCGCCGATTCCATCCCGGCGTCTCGCGCTCGTGTGTCTCTCGTTGGTGGCCGCCACGGCCTGCATGACCGGCCCGCACAACGGCACCACCACCGGAGACCCGGTGATTGGTGAGACCTTCCTGTTCGAAGGCTACTACCCCGAACCCAACATCCCCATCTCGCTCCAGGTCATGAACAATCCAGGCCTGGACCCGACCGTGGACTCCAACTGGAGCCAGTTCGCCACGGCCACGACCGTCACGACCCCCACCCCTTTCAACAGCGCGGATCCGCTCTTCCGCTGGAGCGTCACCGCCGCGCCGGTGCCGCACATCGGCTTCTCGCTGCGTTGGTCCACCGGCGGCCTGGTGAAGGTGCGCGCGGTGGCCAAGGACCCGGACGGCGACACGACGCTCTACACCTTCGACGACATCACCTATCCGGGCTGCTTCGCCGCCAACGTCAACGAGCCCTGGAACGTGCTCGGCACCGAGTGCCAGGGCGTGGGCCTCAACCGCTCCGCCCTGGTCTCCACCCGCAACAGCCCCGTCGACGCGGCCCCGGGCGCGCGGACGGTGTTCCTGGGCAAGAAGCAGAGCGGCCTCGCGAGCCAGGCCGCGGAGGAGGCGGAGACGCTGCAGTACTACGCGCAAATCCAGGCGCCCGCGACGCTCGCCGCCTTCCGCACGAAGTTCGGCTTCCCCAACAGCGAGGTCACCGCGACCTACTACAACGACGGTGACCTGGGCATCGGCCGGGAGATGCACTGCCGCTCCTTCCCCGTGCCGTCGCAGCCCGATGGCGTCGCCTGCTACGTGAGCAACTACGCCGAGCAGCTCAACGGCGTGCCCGTCTTCGGCGGCAGCTCCGCCATCGCGCTCGCGGACGCGGTGAGCCGGACGAACGAGTTCGCCACCGTGGCCATGGTCTTCACCCCGCCCGCGAACACCGCCAACAGCGTCCAGTTCATGGTGTACGACGCCCAGGGCGCGCTGGCCCCCAAGGCGCAGCTCGACAACGCGGCCGACAACACCTTCGTGCCCGGCAACTGCCTGACGTGTCATGGCATCCGGGCGACGTACAACCCGGTCACCAACTCCGTGTCCGCCCAGGCGAAGTTCCTGCCCTTCGACGTCTTCGCTTTCAGGTACTCCAACGCCCCGGGCTTCACCTACGCCGAGCAGGCCAACGCGCTGCGCTCCCTCAACGACCTCATCACGAGGACCTCGCCCACGACGGCCATCACCGACTTCATCACCGGCATGTACGCGCCCAAGGCGGTGAGCGACGTGACGGCGATGGCCAATGACACCTACGTGCCCACCCAGTGGAAGCAGACGAAGCAGAAGGGACTGGCGCTCTACAACGGCGTCGTGAAGCCCTACTGCCGCACCTGCCACATGTCCGCGGGGGACGGCAGCGCGTTCCTCGACCAGGCCGTCTTCGAGGCCTACGCGCCCATCATCAAGACGGAGGTCTGCGGCTCGGGCACCACGCGCACCATGCCCCAGGCGGAGCACGTGATGCGCAAGTTCTGGAAGAGCGGCGCGCGCGCCTACCTCGACCTGGGCCTGAACCTGCAATCCCACTGCAGGCCGTAGCGCCACACGCCCCGCTCCGGAAGGCACCGTCCCTCCGGAGCGGAGGTGTCACGGGGACTACGGCCCCGTCAGCCGGCTGAAGGTGAACGAGGGGCGGTTCCACGTCCCGCCCGGGAAGCTCAGCGACAGGGACGAGGACACGGCGCCGGGCGCTCCCACCGAGCCGGAGACGGAGAGCGTGCCCACGGGGATGGACGACGTGGACGGCGTGCCGCCGCAGCCCGGGCAGAGGTTCGTGCCGGTGACATACGTCAGCGGGAACGACAGCGTCGTATACGGGCTGGTCGCCACGCCCTGCACCCACACGGGCGTGCTGCCCTGGTAGACGGTGAGGTTGGCGAAGTGGGTGTTGCCCATGCTGTGGACCGTGGCGCCCCAGCCGGACTCGGTCGCCTGGTACCAGGCCCCCGTCAGGTTCATCACCGGCGTGCCGCTGGCGAACGCGAAGAACTGCACCGGCTCGCTGCCCGACAGCGCCCCCAGGCTCCAGTGGAAGGTCCACGCTCCGGCGCTGTGCGTGAAGCGCATGCCGCCCACCGTCGTCAGCGTCGCGCTCGAGCCATTCCACGACGCGCGCAGCAAAGCTCCCCGCCACTCGCCAGGCTCGGCCTGCAGGTGGCTCACGTACCAGATGGGGGTGCCCGAGGCGGTGTACGTGTACCAGGTGACGTAGAGCGCGTCGGGCGCGGTGTGCTGGATGTCCAGCCCGTTGCCCGGGCGCGAGGCGTTGTACCAGGTGCCCTGCTGGGGGCGCGGCGGCAGGTTCGTGTAGACGGCCGCGGCCGCGTTGATGAGGCCGGAGCCGCAATGGGCGCCACAGCCCGGAACCAGCGTCGCCGTGCTCCTGAGGCGCGCGGCGACCTGCGCGGGGGTCATGGACGGCTTCTGCGACAGGATGAGCGCCGCGAGGCCCGCCACGTGCGGCGCCGCCATGGACGTCCCGCTCAGGTAGCGGTGGCAGTAATCCCCTGGCAGCAGCGCGCCGTGCGGCTTGCCGATGGCCCAGGGCGCGACAATCTGGTCCGTGCCCGAGTACGGGTCCCACGTGTTCGGGTCATTGGCGGGACAGCCGATGCCCTCGCCGAAGAAGCCGGAGCTGGCGGTGCCGCCCGGCGCCATCAGGTCCACCCGGGAGCCCCCGTTGCTCCACGCCGCCCGCGTGTTCGTCTTCGTGGTGGCGCCCACGGCGAGCACGCCGTTGCAGGAGGCCGGCGTGACGTTCGCGGCCTGGAAGCCCTGCACGCCGTCATTGCCCGCGGCGGCCACCACCACCACGTTCTTGGAGACGGCGTAGCTCACCGCGCTCTGGATGTCGGGATAGTTCGAGCAGGGATAGGTGGCGGAGGGATTGCCGGCATCATACGCCGTGCCGAAGCTCATGTTGATGACGCGCGCGCCGTGGTCCGCCGCGTACCGGATGGCCTCGTCCACGGTGGACAGGGTGACGCCGTTGCCCGTGTTGGAGACCTTGACGGGCATGAGCTGACAGCCCCAGCAGATGCCCGCCCCGCCCACGCCGTTGTTCGCGCGCGCCGCCAGGATGCCCGCCACGTGGACGCCGTGGTGGTAGGTGTTCGTGTCGTAGGGGTTCGCGTCCCCCTCGCCGAAGTCGTAGCCCGGGGTCCACGCGCCCTGCAGGTCGGGATGGTCCAGCCGGCCCGTGTCCAGCACGGCGATCTTCACGTTGCCCGTGACGGTGTTCCACGCCGAGGGCAGGCCGATGGCCGGGGCGTTCCACTGCAGCGGGTAGAGCGGGTCCGACGGCGTGGCGAAGAACTCCAGGTACAGGTTCTCGTGCGCGTACTCCACGCCCGGGTCCTCGCGCAGCGCGGCGATGGCCTCCAGCGTGCGCGCCTCCTCCTCCGCGATGGACGCCGCCGGGCGCCCCACCTCCGGCTCCAATGACATCACCACCGCGCCACTCGAGAGCGCCTGGACGTGCGTGGAGCGGAACCCTCGCACGGTGGGGAGCGCGTCACCGGAGAGGCCCCGGACCGAGTCCTTGAGCTTCACGATGGCCTGCCCCGGGACGAAGCGTCGCTTCGCGGCGCTCGGAGCCGGCGGCGCCTCCGGGGGCGCGGCGGGTTCGGCGCCACAGGCGCTCCACAAGAGGGATGTCAGCACCAGCGGGACAAGACACACGCGTGCCAGGTTCGTCACTCGACCTCCACTGAGAGGGGATGGAAGGGACACCAAGCCAGACGGACACGACGCGGGTCAACCCCGCGCCTGGATGAAAATCCTTATCATCCAGAGCAGGGCCCCTCACCCCGGACGGGGCATGACACGTCCCAGGTCGCGTCCAATCACAGCCCTCCGCCCATCCCTCGCGTCGCGCCCCCGCGGGGCGGCGCCCCGGTCAAGCCGTGCTTCGGCGTGAGCCCCCCGGGGTCTGTTCCACGGCGGCCAGGAGCGCCACTTTCGATACGGCGAGGTGACACACCGTCACCTCGGAACCCGAGAAAACATGCACCCAGCACCTTGTCGCGGCACCGATTCTCTCGCAGGCTGAGCCACGCATTACCCATCTTCAGACACCCTGCGAGGAGCAGCGGCGAGGAACGTTCGCGGTTCGATGGGGCTTCTGGGTTGTGCACACCTTCGAGTTCGTGGGCTTCCAGTCGAGCAGGCCCATCCGGTCCCTCTTCGTCGACACGACGGGTGGCGCCTCCGAGAATGAAGGCATCGCCGCCATCTGGACCGCGCCCTGAGGTCCACTCCAGCGCCCGGAGCCACCCCGCTCCGGGCGCTGCCGCGCACGGCCGTCAATCGAACTCGAGCGCCCGCTGGAAGTCGGCGGGGTTGGAGGCCGCGCTCTGCGCCGTCTCCAGGGTGATGATGCCCTCGCGGTACAGCTGCGTCAGGTGCTGGTCGAAGGACTGCATGCCGAACATGTCGCGGCCCTTCTCGATGACGTCCTTGAGCTCGCTGGCGCGGTCATCCCGGATGTACTGCTCCACCGTCTTGGTCTGCACCATGATCTCCAGCGCCACCGTGCGGCCCTTGCCGCTGGCGCGGGGCAACAGGCGCTGGGAGATGGTCCCCTTGAGGCAGTCCGCCAGGCGCATGCGCACCATGGTCTGCTCCTCGGCGGGGAACACCGACACCAGGCGGTTGATGGTGCGCGAGGCGTCCGTGGTGTGCACCGTGGAGAGCACCAGGTGGCCCGTCTCCGAGGCCTTCAGCGCGATGTCGATGGTCTCCGTGTCGCGCATCTCGCCCACCAGGATGACGTCCGGGTCCTGGCGCAGCGCCGCGCGCAGGGCGATGGCGAAGCCCTTGGTGTCCGGGCCGATCTCCCGCTGGGAGATGGAGGACTTGATGTTCTTGTAGATGAACTCGATGGGGTCCTCGATGGTGAGGACGTGCAGGTTCTCCGTGCGGTTGATGTGGTCGATCATCGACGCCAGCGTGGAGCTCTTGCCCGAGCCCGTCGCGCCCGTCACCAGCACCAGCCCGCGCTCGTTGCCTGCAATCTTCTTGAGCACCTGCGGCAGGCCCAGCCCGTCGATGGTGGGAATCTCATCCGGGATGATGCGCAGGATGCACGCCAGCGAGCCGCGCTGCCGGTAGATGTTGACGCGGAAGCGCGCGACCCCCGGGAGGCTGTACGAGGCGTCGCACTCCTGCAGCTGGTCGATCTGCGGCTTGATGGCCGGGTCGGAGATGACGTGGATGGCCACCTGGCGGGTGTGGTCCGCGTGGAGCTTCTCCATCTTCAGCGGGCGCAGCACGCCGTTCACCCGGTAGATGGGCGGGTCGCCGGGCCTGAAGTGGATGTCCGAAGCGCCGTTCTGTACGCCAACCGTCAGGAGCTTGTTCAGTGTTGCCAGGTCCAGGTGAAGACCTCTCGGATGTGGAAGGCTTTGACTCTAGGCGAACCCGCAAACCCTGCCCACGGTGGGCATCGGTGCGCGCCAGACGCCCTTGTCAGCGCTGACCCGCCTGGGTTGGGGAAGATTTCAAGGCCTCGCCCTTCCCGAATGATGACCCAGACACCCCGCCTCCCCTGGAGCCCCTCGCATGCGAAGCCTGCAACGCCTCACTTCACCTGCCCTCGTGGCGGGACTCCTCCTGCTCAAAGCCACGCCCGTGCTCGCCCAATCCCTGCACTCCGAGCGCGGAGGACTCCACGCCAGTCCGCTCGCCCATCGCGCATCCCTCACCGCGACGACGCTGGACCCGCTGCGCTCGCTGGCCATCTCCGACCACGCCACCGTTTCAACCGCTTCGACCTGGCCCCGGTGGACGGCGCCCACTGCGGCGAGTACCGCATGTCCTTCGCGCGGTTCGTCCCGGCCCCGCAGGTGCGCTCCCGCAACCGCTTCATCCTGGAGGGCGCGCTCCCCAATCCCTCACCCGGGCTGGGGCTGGAGGGTTGCCGTCCGGTGGCCCAGGCGTGGGCAGCACTCTCCACCCTGGAGGACGCCGCCGAGCGGCGGGCGCTCCTGGACGCGCTCTTCTTCGAGGGCCTGGCCCCGGGAATCCCGCCCGTCATCC
>NZ_SRLW01000699.1:0-483 GCF_006518215.1 Myxococcus sp. AB025B | reverse complement strand
GCCGTCCTTGAACTCACGCGTGAACTTCCGGCGCTGCCTCCGGCTCTTCTTCTGCTTCGCGTCACTCGCCGACATTGGACACCCTTTCCATCACATCTCGGGTGTCCACGGAATCGGGGCAGGCTCACTTCTTCTCTCCATAGCGTTCTGATCATCAGGGGGGGGGAACTCTCCCTCCTCCGACTACTCCTAGTGAGTGATCACCAGCGCCCGACAAACCCCACATCCCTTTCCAGGACGTTCGGCCCATCCGGGTGAACTCACCCCCACTACTTCTCGCGTGATCACCAGCGACCGAACTGCCCCACGCCCCATCTCCATGGCGTTCGGCTCATCCGGGTGAACCCGCTCCCAATTGTTGCTGAGCGAAGTGGTTGATGGAGAGCGCGGTCGCGACGAGCGCGTTGGTTGCCGGGAAGGGATGTTGCAGGCCGTGCGGAGTCCAGCAGCGAGCCGGATTCTGGCGCGCCACGCTGCGTGAGG
>NZ_SRLW01000698.1:0-483 GCF_006518215.1 Myxococcus sp. AB025B | reverse complement strand
CGACGGGGGGTGGGCTTGCTCAGCCCGCGTTGCCGCGCAGGGGGAAGGCCTGGCTGATGCGGATGAGGTTGCCGGCGGGGTCTCTCACGGCGCAGTCGCGCACGCCCCAGGGCTGGTTCGTGGGCTCCTGCACCACGTCCGCGCCCGAGGCGCGCAGCTTCTCGAAGGTCTCCGCGAGGTTGGCGCTGCTGAACAGGGCGCCGCCCAGCGTGCCCTTGGCGAGCAGGCGCGCGATGGCGTCACCGTCCTCCTTCGTGCGGCCGGCGTGCGGCTGGCTCAGGACGATCTGGATGTCCGGCTGCGCGGGAGGGGAGAGGGTGAGCCACCGGAGCCCCTCGTGGGAGACGTCGCCGATGAGCTTCAGGCCCAGCAGGTCGCGGTAGAACGGCAGCGCCTTGTCCGGGTCGTCGACAATCAGGTGAACGGTGGTGAGCTTGAGGGTCATGACTCCACTGTGGGTCAACGGGTGGGAGGGTGCTTCTC
>NZ_SRLW01000697.1:0-239 GCF_006518215.1 Myxococcus sp. AB025B | reverse complement strand
ACGGTGCGGAGTGAAGCGCAGGTCCTGAATCAGGAGCGCACCGAGCAGCGCCTCACGGAGCTCGTCGTCCGGGAGGTCTCCCGTCAGGTGGCGCAGCTCCCCACGACGCGCGGGTCGAGCAGCCCCAGGACCGAGCCCGTCCCCGTGGACAACTCACGACCGGTCCCTCCCCAGGAGGGCACGCCTTTGGAGGCGCGGCAGTCGGCCCCGGCGTCGACGGGAGCAAGCCCCCCCGAGCC
>NZ_SRLW01000696.1:0-258 GCF_006518215.1 Myxococcus sp. AB025B | reverse complement strand
AGGCTTGGTGGCGGCGGGCTTCGTCCCGTTCGCCACGCGCTTCTTGCGCTTCACCTTGGGCTGCGACTCGGAGGCCGCGTTGGTCTCTTGCGCCTGGGCCACCGCCGGGTGGGCCACGGCCAGCGCACAGAGGACGGCCGTCACCGTGAAGAAGGCGCGAAGGCCCCGGCGCTTCACGTGAGCACGCACCGCGCCTGGCAGCGGATCACCACACACAATCGAGTGCATCGTTCTCTCATCCGCGGATGGAAGGAGCCC
>NZ_SRLW01000695.1:0-540 GCF_006518215.1 Myxococcus sp. AB025B | reverse complement strand
CACCACCGCCGACCGGCTCGAGCTGATGCAGACCTTCCTGCGCATCGTCGACGCCGGGAGCCTGTCATCCGCCGCCGCGCAGCTCGGCACCACACAGCCCACGGTGAGCCGGCGTCTCCAGGCGCTGGAGCGCTCGCTCGGCCTGCGGCTGCTGCAGCGCTCCACCCACGCGATGAAGCTCACCGAGGACGGCGCGCGCTGCTACGAGCGGGCGAAGGAGCTGCTGGCCAACTGGGAGATGTTCGAGGCCGACCTGCGCGGCGCGAGCGACGAGCCGGAGGGCACGCTGCGCGTCGTCGTCCCCCATGCCTTCGGCCAGCAGCTCCTGGTGGAGCCGCTGACGGAGTACCTGCACCGGCACCCCCGCGTCAGCGTCGAGTGGCTGCTGCACGACCGCGCGGTGGACTTCATCGCGGACGGCATCGACTGCGCGATTCACGTCGGCGAGGTGAAGGACCCCAGCATGGTGGCCATCCGCGTGGCGGAGGTGCCGCGCATCGTCGCCGCCGCGCCCTCGGTGCTGACGGGGCGCTCCCGGCC
>NZ_SRLW01000694.1:0-560 GCF_006518215.1 Myxococcus sp. AB025B | reverse complement strand
CGCGATGAGCGCGCCGGTGGCGAGCCAGCCGAGCAGTCTGTGCATGGCCCCAATATGTGCCCGGAGCGTCCTCGCTGGCCGTGATGATTCGTGAGCAGTAACCTCACGGGAAATGAGCATTCAAATCGGGGCCATCGACCTCAACCTGCTCCTGGTGCTCCACACCGTGCTCGTCGAGCGCAGCGTGGTCCGAGCGTCGGAGCGGCTCCACGTCACGCCGTCGGCCATCAGCAACAGCCTGGCGCGGCTGCGTGCGCTGCTCGGAGACCCGCTGGTGACGCGCAAGGGGCGGGGAATCGTCCCGACGCCCAGGGCGCTCGCGTTGGCGCCGGCGATTGGTCGCGGGCTGCGGGAGATGGAGCTGGCGCTCCATGAGGTTCCGTTCGAGCCGGGGCGCTGCACGCAGACCTTCACGTTGGCGGTCGCGGATGCGGGGCAGCTGACGTGGGTGCCGCGCATCGCGGCGCTGATGCGTCGGGAGATGCCGGACGCGCGGCTCTCCGTGGTGGGCATCGACTCGCTCGTGTCGCTGGGGGACTTGGGGTCGGGGCAGGTGGACC
>NZ_SRLW01000693.1:0-565 GCF_006518215.1 Myxococcus sp. AB025B | reverse complement strand
TGTACAAAATGAGCGAATTATTTAGTAATGACAATATCTTTTTAAATGTAAATGTTAACAGCCAAAATGAAGCAATTGAAAAAGCAGGTAAAGCCTTAGTTGATAGTGGTGCTGTAACAGATGCTTATATTCAAGCAATGAAAGATCGTGAGCAAGTCGTATCAACATTTATGGGAAATGGCTTAGCAATTCCTCATGGCACAGATGAAGCTAAAACAAATGTTATTCACTCAGGTTTAACATTATTACAAATCCCTGAAGGCGTTGACTGGGATGGCGAAGTAGTTAAAGTTGTCGTGGGAATTGCTGGTAAAGATGGCGAACATTTAGACTTGTTATCTAAAATTGCAATTACATTTAGCGAAGAAGAAAATGTGGATCGTATCGTTCAAGCAAAATCTGCAGAAGAAATTAAACAAGTATTCGAGGAGGCAGATGCATAATGAAAGCAGTTCACTTTGGTGCTGGTAACATAGGTCGTGGTTTCATTGGTTATATTCTTGCAGACAACAATGTTAAAGTAACATTTGCAGACGTCAATGAAGAAATCATTAATGCTTTAGCT
>NZ_SRLW01000692.1:0-566 GCF_006518215.1 Myxococcus sp. AB025B | reverse complement strand
CCGCCACCCCCAGCAGCACGTGCTGGCGCGCCGTCAGGTCCAACTCCCACCACGGCAACACCGCCAAGGGGAACATCACCAGTCGCGACAGGCAGATGGCCGTCAGCGCGACGCGCCGGTGTCCGAACGTCGACGTCAACCACGCCGCGGGGAACTGGATGAACTGCGCGCAGAACGGCAGCGCCGTCATCACCCCCACCAGCAGCGGTCCCAGCCCCAGCGCCATCGCCCACGCGGTGAGCACCGTGGCCCCGGCACACGCGGTGAACACCTCCGCGAACATGCCCTCCGCCACGGACAGACCCAGGGTCGCGCGCAGGCGCCGGGTGGGCGTCAGGCGCGCGTCCGGCCCGTCCACCGGAGGCGCCCCGAGCAGCGGCGCGGACGAGCCGGGCAGCGACGAGCCCGGACGGAAGAGGGGGACGGCGGAGGCGAGCGAGGCGAAGCTGCTCAGGACGTAACGACGGAAGGCGGCGGGGCTCAACGCGGTCCTTGCGACGAGGAAGCGGGGCGTCCCACGTCTGTCTCACGCCCGCGGCAGGGGCCTCAATCCGACCTCCCACCCC
>NZ_SRLW01000691.1:0-572 GCF_006518215.1 Myxococcus sp. AB025B | reverse complement strand
GGCTGGGTGCGCAAGCCCTCCACCTTCTCTTCGAGGGACTTCGTCACCCGGCTCACCGTCGAGCGCGAGACGTCCTCGCCCATCAGCGCCCTCGTCACCTTGCCCATCTTCCGCGTGGAGACGCCCTGCACGTACGCGCTGGTAATCGCCTCGTCGAGTTCCTCGCTGCGCCGCTTGTAGCGGCCCAGCACCGCCCCCGCCGCTCCGCTGGCCCGGGTCCGGGGCACCGCCACCTCCAAGTGGCCCATGGACGTCAAGAGGCCGCGCAGGTAGCTGCCATTGCGCTGGTCCTTGCGCCCCGCCACCTGCTGCCAGCGCCCCGCCCCCACCAGGCCCCGAATCTCCTCCTCCAGCAGCATCTCCAGCGTCATGCGGATGGCTCCCAGGAACAGCCCGCGCACGTCGGTGCGCACCTCCTCGTGCGAGGGCACGGCAAACTCGGTATCGTCCACGTCGGGGAACTCCTCGGCCTCCTCGCCAAAGGAGGACCATCTCGGTTTGGTTTCACCGAGGAGCTTCCCTCTTTTCCGCGCCTCCGTCCTTGCCGACTACACACTTATAGGGACACGACC
>NZ_SRLW01000690.1:0-592 GCF_006518215.1 Myxococcus sp. AB025B | reverse complement strand
GGATGGGGTGATGCCCTCGCTGCGGGTGGCGTCGGACGTGGCCTCGGCGGCGCACAACTGAGGGAGCCATGCGCAGGGCCTATCTGCATTTCACGCGCTTCCCGGTGCAGCGCAAGGTCATCGAGTGTCCGGAGCTGGCGGGCCGGCCCTTCGTGCTGGTGGAGGAGGCTCGCGGCCAGCGACGGGTGGTGGCGGCGTCCACGTCCGCGCTGAAGGCGGGCGTGCGGCCCGGGGTGACGCTCACCGCGGCGACGGCGCTGGAGCCGGGGCTGCGGCACTTCCCTTACCGGTTGGAGGAGGAGAAGCGGGCGCTGGTGGCGCTGGGGGAGGCGCTGCTGAGCCTGGGGCCGGGCTTCCAGCTCTCCGCTCCAGATGGACTGTGGCTCGACGCGGGGGCCGCGCACCTGTCGGGAGGTGAGGCGGGGCTGTGCTCTCGGGCGTTGGCGTTGTGCGAGGGGCTGGGGTACCGGGCGCACGTGGTGGTGGCGTCGGAGGCGTTCACCTCGCGGGCGCTGGCGCGCTTCGGCGCGCGGCGGGTGGAGGTGGTGGCGCCGGGGGAATCGGCCCAGGCGCTGGCGCCGTTGCCGTTGGC
>NZ_SRLW01000068.1:0-37574 GCF_006518215.1 Myxococcus sp. AB025B | reverse complement strand
TCGAGGTGGATGCGGCGGCAGCAGCGGCGAGATTCGCTCCCAGAGAGCGTCGGGTACGAGCGCGCGGGCCATGACCGCAAGGTGGTCATGGCCCGGCTGCTGGCTAGGTTTTGTTAGGCACTCTTAGGCTCCCGGCCGGGAGTCGTACGGCTAGGGACGGGGCGGGCCCAGTTCCTCGGGGAGCGGTGTCCGGAGGAATCGCTTCTCTGTAGGGAGGGCCACGACCTGGAACCCCTGTCCCTCGATGCGCACGAGTTCACCATGCGTACCCGCTCCGCTGGCGAGCCATTCATCCGCCAGTGCGCGCGTCGCGAAGTCCTGGCTGACGCGAACTTCGGAGGTCGGGTCCGAGAACTCCGCTCGATACTGGAAGAACGCATCCATTTGATGCGTATGCCGGAGATAGAGCAGGGCGATGCCGGCCAGTTGAATGGCCTCGTCCTCCTTGGACCCAGGCTCGTAATGGCCACCGGCCTCGTCGAGGAGGCGCAGCGTCGTCTCCATGTCGAAGTTCTTGGGAGTCGTCATGGCGTGTCTGGTTCTTTTCTAGGGTTAGAGCGCGAGCGGCGCGAGGACCAACGCTCCACTGCCTCCCGTCGAGATGATGAACGCAACACCAGCGACGACCACGACGGTGCCGATGAGCACCTCAGTCTTGTGTTCGCCGAGCCAGTCGAGGGCGCTCTCCATGCTGGAGAACCGCAGTGTTGTGGGCTGTGGGAGTTTCGTGGACTGCTCCGCTGCCTGGGTACAGTCCATATAGGCCTCGCGGCATTTCTCCGTGCAGTACTCATGATGCTTGCCGGTGCCGGGCTTGATGCTTTTCAAAGGCGGATTGGAGTTCCAGCATCGGTCGAAGCACGCGACGTGTTCGGCATCGCAGTCTCGTGAACCAGAGCCGCCGAAGCCCGCCCAGTCTTCAGCAATGACGTAGATGCGACGCTCGGGCTGCGGAGCATGCGCGCAGCCTCCAGCCAGCAGGGTCGGGGTCAGTAGAAGTGCAGGCCAGCTGCGAAGGATGAGGCGAAGCATCTTGGCTTCTCCAGGGAGGGGGCCGCATCCAACCGGAAAACCATGATTCCCTGCCAGTTCAATGCGTCCCGGAGTCCACCTCGGGCTCCGGCGGCGTCGGCACGCGGAAGGAGTCCGGACGCGTGGCGCCGAGCGCGAGGCGCGCGACATCCAGCGCCTGCTCCGGCGAACCCCCGAGCCACGTGACGATGAGCGCGCACGGCGTGTCGTCATCCCACGCCATCACCTGCAACATCCCCTGCGCCGGAGCCCTGCGCGCCGCCGCCTTGCCGAGCGCCGGAATCTCCTCGCCGCCCAGGCGCAACGTCGGCTGCAACAAGGCCTGCGTGTCCGCTTGTGAATAGTGCGGCTTGCAGTCCCACGTCACCGACACCGTGACGTCCTTCTCCGACGCCGAGCGGAACGTGCACAGCGGACCGCACGTCGGACACGCCCGGTCCTCCTTCATCGTGAAGCCCGGCAGCATCGACTCACGCACGTCCGAGGGCAGCAGCACCTCGCACGCGGGCAGCGTCTCGTTGACCTGTGCCACCCGCGCCGCCGCTCCCGCATCCGCGTCCGCCTCCGTCCGCGCGGCCTTGGGCGTGCTGCCCCGCGTCGATGTGCTCGCGGGCTTCGACACCCTCTACGGGATGATGAACGAGCCGCGCCTGGGCCTGCGCTGGACGGCGCTGGACGGCGGCCCGCGCTGGAGCCTGGGTCTGGTGATGGAGGGCAGCCACGCGTTCTTCCTGCGCTCGGCCAGCCTGGAGGACCGGGGCGCGCGCTACCTGAGCGGACGCCGCAACTGGAACCTCATGCCCGGCCTCGTCGGCACCTTCCAACTGCGCGGCCCCCGCGCCACGCGCTTCTTCGCCGACGTGCGTTATCACGTGGCCCTGGACACCGAGCCCATCCAGCGCACGCCCCTGGGCGGACTGCCGCCGGACCTGGTGTCCTCCGGCTCCGTGCCCGTGCGCCTGGGCGCCGAAGTGCCGCTGAGCGAGAAAACGTCCTACTCTGTCTCCCTGGGCGGTGACTTCCGCAGCCGCCCCGAGGACGCGACCTTCATGCCGGTCGTCTCCATCGGCATCGTCACCGGCCTCTAGCGCCGGTGTCCTCCACCCCCTCGAAGCGAGGTCTTCATGCGTGGCAGTGTCATCGGCTCGGGTTCCTTCGGTACCGCCCTGGCGAACGTGCTGGCGGCGAACTGCGAGGACGTCCGCCTCTGGGGCCGTGAGCCGACGGTGGTGGACGCCATCAACACCCGGCACGAGAACCCCACCTACCTGCCCGGCATCCCCATCTCCGAGCGCGTGCGCGCCACGCTGGACCTGCAGGAGGCGCTCGACGGCTCGGAGCTGGTGGTGCTCGCCACGCCCAGCCACGCCACGCGCCAGGTGCTCGCGCGCGCCAAGGACTTCCTGCCGCGCAACGTGCCCATCATCACCGTGTCCAAGGGCATCGAGAACGAGACGCTCCTGACGATGACGGAGCTGCTCGAGGACTGTCTGCCCGAGGAGTTCCACCCGTACCTCGCCGTGCTCTCCGGCCCCAGCTTCGCCAAGGAGCTGGCGCGGCGCATGCCCACGGTGGTCACCATCGCGTCGCATTGGGACAAGGTGGCGGTGCGCTGCCAGAAGGCGCTGCAGACGGAGACCTTCCGCAGCTACACGTCCACGGACGTGGTGGGCGTGCAGTACGGCGGCGCGCTGAAGAACGTCATCGCCATCGCCGCGGGCATGGCGGACGGCCTGGGCATGGGCCACAACGCGCGCGCGGCCATCATCACGCGCGGCCTGGCCGAAATCACCCGGCTGGCGGTGCGCAAGGGCGCCAACCCCCTGACGCTGTCGGGCCTGTCCGGCATGGGCGACCTGGTGCTCACGTGCACCGGTGAGCTCAGCCGCAACCGGCACGTGGGCATGGAGCTGGGCAAGGGCAAGAAGCTGGCGGACATCCTCGGGCAGATGAAGGAGGTCGCCGAGGGCGTGAAGACGGCGCGCAGCGCCCGGGACTTGTCGCTCAAGACGGGCGTGGAGCTGCCCATCTGCCAGCAGGTCTACCTGATTGCCTACGAGGACAAGAACGCCAAGATGGCGGTGGTGGACCTGATGACGCGTCAGCCCAAGTCCGAGCTCGTCTGACGCGTGTCCGCATGTGGGCCCCGCGCGCTGTTCCGGCGCGCGCCGGGGTGCTGTTAGAAACCGGGCTCAGCGTGTCCCTCTCGAGCCTGGCGAGCCTGCCGTCCTTCCGTGCCTTCCGTCACCGGGAGTTCCTCGCGGTGTGGTCGGGGGCGCTCGTCTCCAACGTGGGCACGTGGATGGAGGTGCTCGCGCTGGGCGTCTTCGTCACGAAGGTCACGGGGCGCGCGGAGTGGACGGGCGGTGTGGCGGCGCTGACGTACCTGCCCTCGCTCATCCTGTCGCCGTTGGGCGGCGCGCTGGCGGACCGGTTCGACCGGCGCAAGTACGTCGCGGTGTGTGCCGCGTCGCAGGCGCTGCTCGCGGGGGTGCTGGCGACGCTGGCCTTCACCGGGAACCTCACCGTGCAGGCGGTGGCGGGCATCTGCTTCCTCAACGGCTGCGTGCACGTGCTGTCGGGGCCGGCGTACACGGCGCTGGTGGCGGGGCTGGTGGCGAAGGAGGACCTGCACAGCGCGATGACGCTGATGTCGGCGCAGTTCAACCTGGGGCGCATCGTCGGGCCGGTGCTCGCGGCGGGGCTGCTCGCGGCGGGCAACGTGGCGTGGGTGATGGTGGCGAACACGCTGTCCTTCTTCGCGGTGTTGTTCGCGGTGGCGCAGGTGCGCGCGGAGCCCAGGGCGTTGCTGCCCACATCCTCCCGAGGACTGTGGGGCGACATCCTGGAGGGAGCGCGGCTGGCGCGTGGTGACTCGGGCATCCGTTTGTCGATGGTGGCGCTGTTCCTGCTCGCGCTGTTCATCTCGCCCTTCATCGCGTTGGTGCCGGTGTTCGCGCTCCAGGTGTTTGGCGCGGATGCGTCGGCCGCGTCGGTGCTCATCGCGGTGCAGGGCGTGGGAGCGCTCGTCGCGTCGGGCCTGGTGGGCGGCCTCGCGGTGCGCTGGGGCAAGGACCGGGTGGTGGACCTGTCGATGATGTTGATGGGGCCGGTGACGATGGCGTACTGGCTGTCGCCCACGCTGCCGGTGGCGATGGGGAGCATGTTCGTGCTGGGCGCGGTGTACCTGGTGGTGATGACGGGGCTGAGCACGCGCAACCAGGAGCGCGCGCCGCGCGAGCTGCAGGGCCGGGTGAGCAGCCTCGCGATGCTGCTCATCAACGTGGGTTATTCGGTGGGCGTCTGGGCGCAGGGCGCGCTCGCGGACCGGGTGGGGGTGCGCGGTGTCACGGCGACGGCGGCGGCGCTGTTCTTCCTGTCGATGGTGGGGCTGCGCTGGCAGCGTCCGCGCACGGCGGACGTCGCGAGCACCTGACGACTCTCAGCCCTTGTTCGGCAGGAGCGCGAGCACGCGGGCCAGCACGGCGACTCCTTCTTCGTATTCACCCAGCTCGATGTGCTCATCGGGGGTGTGGTCCAGCGCCGAGTCACCGGGGCCGTAGGCGACGGTGGGCACGGCCCAGGTGTCCGCCACGGTGTTCCAGTCCGAGGTGCCCGTCTTCACGCGAAGGGTGGGGCGCGCGCCGCGCTCGCGGATGGACTGCTTGAAGGCGCGGGTGAGCGCGTCATTGCCCTCGGCGGACACGGCGCCCTTGCGGGACACCGTCTTCACCGAGACGTCGGGCACGCGGGTGAGACACGCGAGCAGGGCGTCCACGTCGCTGGTGGGGCCGGTGCGGATGTTGATGTTCGCGGTGGCCCACTCGGTGTCGTGGTCGGTGCCCGTGTGGAAGGACAGGAGCGAGGGCAGGTCCTGCTCGAAGAGGGTGCAGCCGGGGTTGCGCTCGTCGCAGCGGCGGCGCAGGGCGTTCCAGGCGTCGACGAGGTGCTCGGCGGGGGCGCGATAGTTGCGGCTCGCGGTGTGCTTGCGCGCGGCGCGGTACTCGAGCTCCAGCCGGACGAGGCCCTTGTAGCCCAGGGTGATGGCGTGAGCGCCGCTGGGCTCGCCGTTGACGACGAAGTCCGGACGGTGGTGCTCGCGAGCGTGGAGGGCGCCTCGGGTGATGGCGACCTCCTCCTCCACGCAGCCCAACAACAGGAAGCGCTTTCCAGCGCGCTCGGAGTCATCGAGCAGCTCCGCGGCTTCGATGAACGCGGCCAGCGCGCCCTTGGCGTCCACGGCGCCACGGCCGAACAGGCGCGTGCCTTCAAGGCGCACGGGGATGTCGCCGGGCACGGTGTCGATGTGGCCCAGCAGCGCGACGCAGGTGTCGCCGTCCCCGAGGCTCGCCACCGTGTTGCCCATCTCGTCGACGTGGGCGCGCCAGCCGCGCCGCTCCAGCCGGTCCGCGAGCGCGCGGGAGAAATCGCGCTCCTGGTGACTGGGGCTGTAGTGCTCCAGCATCCACCTCAACAGCTCCGAGCTCGCCTCACGTACCCGCATCAGCCACCTTCCCACCCGAAGAAGTGAGCTTCGTGTCGGCATTGACCGCGCGCCATCGCAATCGTGCGGCGCCTGCCGTTGTCGCAGCGCGCGAAGCGAGCTGCACGTTGACTCTGGCTGTGACACGTCGCCATCGCAGCGCGCGAGGGACGCTTCGCGGTGGCTTCGGCTTCTCGCTTTCGCGGCACCTTCGAGCTCATTTCACGCTCCCGCATCGGCCACCTTCGTAGCAGCAGCGGAGGTGAGCCGCGTACCCGCCTCGCCCGCCAGCGCGGACAGCACGGGCCGAGGCGCCGCCGAA
The DNA here is from genome assembly GCF_006518215.1 of Myxococcus sp. AB025B. Taxonomy (NCBI): domain Bacteria; kingdom Pseudomonadati; phylum Myxococcota; class Myxococcia; order Myxococcales; family Myxococcaceae; genus Myxococcus; species Myxococcus sp. AB025B. Next base: position 31,737 of record NZ_SRLW01000068.1, on the reverse strand, counting down.
GCCGTGATGTACGCGGACCGCACGCCCCCCGCGAGCGCGCGCCGAGCCGCCTCCAGCTTGTAGCGCATGCGGCCCCGCGCGAAGCCCATGACCCGCTCGACATCATCACTCTCGCGGATGAGCGACGTGGGGTCCGCCGGGTCCTCGAGCAGCCCCGCCACGTTCGACAGCATCACCAGCGTGCGAGCCCCCAGCGCGGCGGCGATGGCGGCGGCCACCTGGTCCGCGTCCACATTCACCAGCACCCCATCCTCCGTCACCGCCGGAGGGCACACGACGGGCGTCTGGCCCGCGTCCATCAACACGCCGAGCAGCCGCGTGTTCACCTCGGTCATCTCCCCGGCCAGGTGCGTGCGGTCGATGCGCGTGCGGGTCCCGTCCTGAATCTTCAAGGGCGGCCTGCGCCGGGCCACGAGCACCCGCCCGTCCGCGCCGCACATCCCCATCGCGGGGACACCGCGCGACAGCAGCGCGAGCACCGCGCGCTTGTTGACGTCCCCCACCCACGCCATCGTCAGCACGCGCAGCGTGGCCTCGTTCGTCAGCCGCACCACATTGCCGGAGGCCGTCAGCGCCTCCGTGCGCTCCATGCCCAGCGAGGCCAGCAGCGAGTCGCCCGCCTCCGAGCCACCGTTCACCACGACGACCCGCTCGCCACGTTGACGCAGCTCCGCCACGTCGGCGCAGACGTTCTCCAGGTCCACGCCCGCGGCGCCGCCAATCTTCACCACCAGGGGCGCGGGTTGGGGCGCGGTGCTCATCCGATGACGCTCGCGCCACCGTCGATGAGCTGCACGGTGCCCGTGATGAACGACGCGCGCTCGCTGGCGAGGAACGCGGCCGCCGCGGCGAACTCCTCCGGCTCACCCACCCGCCGGAGCGGGATGTGCGCGGCCATGGCCCGAAGCCCCGCCTCGACATCGCCCGACGTATTGCTCCCCGCCGTGCGCTCCACGGGAGGCGTGCGCGTATAGCCCGGCGCGAGCACGTTGACGGTGACACCGCAGTCGCCCAGCTCCTGCACCAGCGCGGAGGCAAATCCCACGATGCCCAGGCGCGCCGTTCCGGACAGGGCGAAGCGCGCCACCGGCCGCACGACCGTCTCCGAGGTGATGAGCAAGAGCCGTCCCCACTTCGCGGCCTTCATGTACGGCAGCGAGGCCAGGGCCAGGTTGATGGCCGGCAACATCACCGTGTCGATGGCCTCCTGGTACGCGCTGATGTCGAACTTCGTCGCAGGCCCCGGCGGAGGCCCGGCGCTGTTCGTCACCACGATGTGGGGGCCGCCCAGCTTGCTGGCCACGTCCTCCACCCACGCCTTCGCGGCGCCGTGCTCCTTCAGGTCCACGCGCGTGGCCAGCACCTTGCCACCGCGCGACATCAAGCGCAGGTGCGACTCGGCGCGGGCCAGCCGCTCGGCGTCGCGCGCGCCGATGGCGACATGCGCGCCTTCCTTCACCAGCTCCTCGGCCACGGCCAGCCCCAGTCCACTGGAGCCACCGGCGATGAGCGCGACCTTATGGGTGAGTCCCAGTTCCAAGGTTCTCCCTCCGAGTGTCCGACATGTCCCTGCTGGGGCCCGCACCAGCGCGGGGCTCCTCGCCAGCCCCGGCCCTCGGGCTCCACCGGCGATGAGCGCGGCCTTATGAATGAGTCCCGGTCCCCAGGTTCCCACTCCGAGCGCCCGACACATTCTTCGCGGGCTCCGCTCCGGAGCTGGCGTCCACGGGGGCTGGCGGTCCCCGGTACTGGTAGCGCCCCGTCAGCGGCCACGCGAGCGTGGACACCAGCCTCTTCACCTTCGTCGGAAGCTCCTTGCGCCACGCATCGTCGCCGGGCCGCAGCAGCGTGGAGCCACTGAGGAACCGGTCCGGGTTGCCGGTGACGGTGTGGTTGCGGCCCAGCGCCACCGTGCGCCCCTTCACCGGATTCACCGAGCGGTCCACCTGGATGAGCTCCAGCAGCGAGTCGATGGTGGCCTGAGGCGACGCGATGAAGTCCTCGTAGCGCAGGAACAGCGAGCGCTCCGGGTGACGCCGGGTGACCAGCTCCGAGGCCACGTTGAAGCCCAGCCAGTACGCGGTGCTCCGCGCGGCGGACATCGGGACGACGTACTGCTTCGTCTTCGTCCACGAGTGCGCCACCGCGCGAGGGTCCCTCACCAGGTGCAGGTAGTACGGAGTGATTCCGTCCACGTGTGGCAGCAGCGCCGCCTCGGAGGGGAACTTCCCGCTGTCCACGATGATGTGGCTGCCGGTGGCGTCCGCGATGGTGCGGTACGTCTGGGCGAGCAGCTCCGCGTGCTCATACAGCGCCGGAGAGGGCGTGCCCTGCCGCAGCACGCGCCACGTGTGCCGCGTGCGCACCGTGTCCAGCTGTCGGCGCACCACCCGCGCGGCGTGGCCCTGCGCAGACTCACCCGGCGCCACGCCCTGCTCCAGCACCTTGGCCCACAGGGCGCACTGCACCAGCGGCGTGCCGCAGCCGCACATCGTGTTGGAGCCGTTCCCGTAGGCGTTCTTCCACAGGAAGCTCAGCTCACCGGTGTGGAAGCAACCCGCCACCTCGTTGAGCACGTTGCCGATGATGGTGCTGCCGCTGCGGCACCAGCCGGTGATGTAGAGGACGGTCAGCGTGCTCATGGGCGGACACCGAGGGGGAGGTGGCGCATGGGGGAGTCTTTCACGTCAGAGGGGGTGGAGGCCGCGGAAGCCGAGGCCCTCCGTTTCGGGCCTGCCCAGCATCAGGTTCAACGCATGCACGGCCGTACCCGCCGCGCCCTTCACCAGGTTGTCCAGCGCCGCGTTCACCACGATGCGCCCGCGCTCCGCGTCCACGTCCACCGACAAGTCACAGTGGTTCGTGCCCGACAGCGGGCCGGGCTCGGGGAACGGTGACGCGCTCGCGTTGGCGCGCAGCACGTTCACGAAGGGATGCTCACGGTACGTCGACGCGAGCGCGCGCAGGGGCTCGTTGGCGTCCTCCAGCGGACGCGCCGCGAAGGCGTGCACGGTGGCGAGGATGCCTCGGACGCTGGGCACCGCGGTCGCGCTGAAGTGCACGGTGGCGCGCGTGCCGGTGAAGCGCTCCGTCGCGGCCTCGATTTCGCCCGTGTGGCGATGCCCCGTGGGCCGATAGCAGCGCAGGGCCGAGGCCCGCTCGGGATGATGCGAGGAGCGGTCCGGCGTCGCGCCGCCGCCCGACGAGCCCGTCTTCGCGTCCACCACCACCATCTCGGGCCGCACCAGCCCCGCGCGCACCAGGGGCAACAGCCCGAGCAGCGCCGCATGCGCCATGCACCCGGGCACCGCCACCAGCCGCGCGTCCTTCAAGCGAGCGCCCGCCCACTCCGGCAGGCCATAGACGAACTCGGGCAGCTCCGCGGGCCGGGGCGCGCGGGGATACCAGCGCGCGTGCTCGACGGGGCCGAGCCGGAAGTCCGCGCTCAGGTCGATGACGCGCGCGGCGAGCGGACTCACCTGCGACCAGCGGCGGATGAGCTCGCCGGAGGGCATGCAGGAGACGAGCACGTCGCACGGCTCCAGCGCGTCGTGGGGCGCGAAGCGCAGCGTGCTCGCGCCGCGCAGGTGAGGGTGGGGGAAGTCGAGCCGCTTGCCGGCGTGCTGCTCGGACGTGGCCTGGGCCACCTCCACCGCCGGGTGCGCGAGGAGCAGCCGCAGCACCTCGCCGCCCGCGTAGCCTCCGGCCCCCAGCACCGCGACACGCGTCATCGCAACGTCTCCCGCACGTAGTCCGCCATCAGCTCCGGCAGGGGGATGCCGGTGAACTCGATGCTCCGCGCGAACTCCACGCAGTGGTTGATTTCGTTCACCAGCACCTCGCCTGTCCGCGTCTCCAGCAGGTCCACCGCCACCATCTCCCCGCCCACGGCGCGCGCGGCCTGCTCGGCGAGCCGGGCGTGGGACTCGGGCACCTCGTAGCGCTCCGGCACCGCGCCCCGGGCGGTGTTGGTCACCCAGTGCTCGGAGCGTCGGCGCATCCCGCCCACCGCCTTGCCGATGACGTACACGCGCAAGTCGTACCCCGGCTTGTCGATGTACTGCTGCACCAGCGCCACGTGGTCCTGCGCGCCGCCCATCTCGAAGCGCATGGACATCATGCCCTCCGCCGCGTGGACGCCATCCACGCGCGCCACCATGCGTCCCCACGAGCCGAGCACGGGCTTGGTCACCACCGGGAAGCCGCGCTCCTGCATCTGCGCGACGCAGGCCTCCTCCTCGAAGCCCACGAAGGCCCAGGGGATGGGCACCTCGGCCCTGGCGAGCGCGAGCGTGGTGAGCGCCTTGTCTCCGCACGTGGCGATGCACTGCGCGGTGTTGAGCACGCGCGAGCCCTTCACCTCCAGGATGGAGGCCAGGTAGCGCGCCCGCGTGAAGGACATGCTGCGCATCAGCACGGGGCCGCCGTCCTGCCAGCGCTCGCGGCTCAGCGGGAGCACCAGCTCCGAGTCCGCGTGCGTCCTCACCCCGAAGCCCCGCGCGCGCAGCGCGTCCGCGAGCATGCGCTCCTCGGTGCGCAGGCGGGTGTAGACCAGGTGGACCTCGTGGCCTTGCATCATCCCCTCCTGGCCGGTGCCAGCGCCGCCAGCCGGGGGCGGGGCAGGGCGCCGAGAATCGTCTCCACCAGCGCGCCCGCCTCCAGGCCGTGGCGCCGCAGCAGCGACTCGTGCGTGCCGGCCGTGGAGTCGTAGCGGTCCTGGATGCCCGCGCGCACCACGCGCCGGCCCAATCCATGACTCGCCACGCTCTCGCATACCGCGCCGCCCAGGCCGCCGAGGATGGAGTGCTCCTCCACCGTGACGAGCAGCCGGGTGCGCTCGGCCGTCTCCAGGAGCGCCTCCTCGTCGAAGGGCTTGAGCGTGTGCAGGTTCACCACGCGCGCGCAGACGCCCTGGGTCTCCAGCCTCGCGGCCACGTCCAGCGCCACGCTCACGCCCACCTCGCCGTGCGCGATGATGCCCACGTCGCCGCCCTCGCGCAGGCACATGGCGCGCCCCAGGGCGAAGGCGGGCCGGGCCACGTCCAGCCGCGTGACGCGGTTGCGGCCCAGCCGCAGGTACACCGGGCCCTCCAGCTCCAGCACCGCCCGCGTCGCCTGAATCGTCTCCAACCCGTCCGCCGGCGACACCACCGTCAGGTTCGGCATGGCGCGCAGGATGGCCAGGTCCTCGATGGCGTGGTGCGTGGGGCCGAAGAACGCGCCGGACAGGCCGCCGTAGTCGCACACCAGCTTCACGTTGGCGCGCGCATAGGCCAGCCCCAGCCGCACCTGCTCGCACGCGCGCATCGCGCCGAAGGGCGCGAACGTGTGCGCGAAGACGACGTGGCCGGTGGCCGCCATGCCGCTGGCGATGTCCAGCATCGCCGCCTCGCAGATGCCCAGGTTGAGGAAGCGCTCCGGGTGGCGCGCGGCGTACGGGTCTCGACCTCCCGCCAGGTCCGCCTCGAGCAGCACCACGCGCTCATCCTGGTCCGCGAGCCGGGCCAGCGCGTGGCGGAACACCAGCCGGTTGGACAGGCCCGGCTGCTCCGCGAGCCAGTCCGAGGGCGCCGTCAGCAGGTCCGCGCCGCTGGAGGTGGCGCTCGTCATGGCGTCACCTCCCCCAGCGACGCGAGCGCCCGCTTGAGCTGCTCCGGGTTGAACGTCGCGTAGTGCGGCCCCTTGCCGCGCAGCATCGGCACCCCCGCGCCCTTCTTCGTGTTCGCGACAATCGCGCGAGGCCCCTCGGCGGGCGCCTCCAGCGCTCGCGCCAGCGCGTCCAGGTCGTGCCCGTCCACCTCGACGGTGCCCAGGCCGAACGCGGACAGCCGCTGCACCAGCGCGGCCTGGGAGAGGATGCCCTCCGTGGGCCCGTCGTTCTGTCCGCCGTTGCGGTCCACCAGCACCGTGAGCCCGCTCAGCTTGTGCTGCGCCGCGATTTGCAGCGCCTCCCAGTTGGAGCCCTCGCCCATCTCACCGTCTCCACAGATGACGAACACGCGGTTGGCGCGCTGTCGCAGGCGATGCCCCAGCGCCATCCCCACGCCCAGGCCCACGCCGTGTCCCAGGCTCCCCGTGGGGAACTCGACCCCCGGCACCGCCGCGCTCACGTGTCCGGTATAGGGACTGCCCTCCGCGTTGTAGCGCTGCACCAGTTCTTCAACGTCGATGAAGCCGAACTCGGCCAGGGCGGCGTAGAGCCCGGCGGCGGCGTGGCCCTTGGAGAGGATGAGCGAGTCGCGCTCCTCCCAGCGGGGCTCCTGGGGCCGCACGTTCATCACGCGGCCGAGCAGCACCACGAGCAGCTCCACCATGGAGAGCGAGCCCCCCAGGTGGCAGCCCACGGGCGTGGCGGCGAGCCGGAGGATGGTCCGGCGGATGCGACGGGCGCGCTCCTCGAGGGGTACCTGGACCATGGGTGTCATGCCGGTGGAAGCGGGCCCGTTGTCATCATCGCGTGGGACGCACAATCCTGGCTATTCATTCCAAAGTAGGAAACCGAGAGCGGCCCCGTCAATGTGAGTGAGGCTCCTTGGGGTGCAGACATGTGAGCTTTCGCAGCCTTGCTGGTTTTACATGCGAATCGGTATGGTTCGCGCGGTCCGGAAAGTCACGCGGTCCATGGAGGATGTGGACGATGGACGCACGGTTCGGGAGCGGCCCCACGCGGGAGCAGGCGGCGCTGTACCGGAGCAGGGGCTGGTGGCGTGACGAGACGGTGCTGGACGACCTGCGTCGAGCCATCCAGAAGCACCCGGACAAGCCGGCCATCGTCGCGGCGCGCTACTTCGCCAAGGACGTCACGCGCATCAGCTACGCGGAGCTGGGACGATACGCGGAGCGCTTCGCGGGTGCGCTCGTGTCGCTGGGCGTGGCCCGGGGCGAGCTGGTGGCGGTGCAGCTTCCCAACTGGTGGCAGTTCACCGCGCTGGCGCTGGCGTGCGCGCGCATCGGCGCCGTCATCGCGCCCATTCCTCCCGACTACCGACGCCGCGAGGTGGAGTTCATCCTCGGCAGGACGGAATCCTCCGTCTACATCGGACCGCTGAGCTGGAGCGGCCACTCGCACCGGGACATGCTGCGCGAGGCCATCTCGTCGCTGCCGGCGTTGAAGCACCGCGTCTTCCTCGGCGCGGAGGGCGCCACCCAGGCGGGCGAGCTGGACTTCGAGGCGCACTTCGTCGAGCGGCGCTGGGAGGACGAAGTCGACCCGGCGACGTTGGACGCCAGGTCCGCGCGCGCCGACGACATCTGCAACGTCCTCTACACCTCCGGCACCACGGGCGAGCCCAAGGGCGTGGTCCACTCGCACAACACGAACTACGGCATCACCCGCGCCCTCGCGGACGTCATGGCCCTGGGCGAGGACGACGTGGTGTGCCTGCCCTCGCTGCTCACCGCCTCCAGCGGATTTACTTACCTGTACTTGATGGCGGTGAACCTGGGGGCGACGGCTGTCTACATGGACGTGGGGGACCCGGAGCTCACGCTGCGCTGCATCCAGGAGCACGGCGTCACGTTCATGTATGGGATTCCCACGTATGTGATGAACGTCATCGCGGCGAAGAAGAAGCGCGGCGGTGAAACATCCTCGCTGCGTCGGCTGTCCACCGGCTCCATCCCCGTGCCGCCGCACCTCATCGCCGCGGTCCGCGAGAGTTTTGGCGTGCCACTGCACACGCTGTGGGGGATGACGGAGAACGGCGCGGTGACGATTACGCGGCGCGACGACCCGCCGGACTGGCCGTCCCACAGCGACGGGCGGCCGGTGGAGTGGATGGAGGTGAGAATCGTCCCCGCGCTGGCGGAGGACGGCTCGCCCTATCCGGAGGGCACCGGACGGCTGCTCGTCCGGGGCGCGAGCCAGTGCCTGGGCTACTTCAAGCGGGAGGACCTCTACCGCGCGAGTGTGGACGCGGAGGGTTGGTTCGACACGGGGGACCTCGCGCGGGACGACGGGCGCGGGGGCATCCGCATCGTCGGGCGGCTCAAGGACGTCATCTTCCGCTATGGCCAGAAGGTGCCGGTGGTGGAGGTGGAGTCGGCGCTGTACTCGCATCCGAAGGTGAAGGAGGTGGCCGTCATCGGTCACTCCGACGACCGCATCGGCGGCGAGCGGGTGTGCGCGGTGGTGGTGGCGCGCGACGAGGCGCCGACGCTGGACGAGCTGCGCGCGCACTTGAAGGGCCTGGGCATGTCCAACCAGTACTGGCCGGACCGGCTGGAGGTGGTGGAAGAGATGCCCAAGACGCCGTCGGGAAAGATTCGCAAGTACCTGCTGCGCGAGCGGCTCAAGGGCCCCACCGCCAAGGTGGGCTGAGTCCCCGGGTCACCATGAGGAGCACACGTGAGCACTGACACGAGCACCACGCCGCTTCAGGACAAGCTCGCCGCGTACTGGCGCGAGCTGCTCGGGGCCGAGGTGGTGAGGCCGCAGGACCACTTCCTGGAGGTGGGCGGCAACTCGCTGATGGCGACGATGCTCGCCAACCGCATCGAGGAGGAGCTGGGCGTCCAGCTCTCCATGGTGGACCTGTTCGACACACTGGAGCACGTCACCGCGGTCTGCGAGGAGCAGCTGCGCGAGCAGGGCCGCACCTTCCCCGCGGCTTGAAGTCCCGCCCGGCTTCGTCCGGCCCCACGCCTCACGCCTTCGCGAAGTGAAGCGACCTGTCCGTGTCGTGGGGCTTCGTGTCTTCGAGATCTGCTTCCTTGAGTTGAGGTGTCGACATGTCCGCGAATGAGTCGAAGCCCGCGAGCCCTCGTGCTCGCAGGCCGCCCCCCGTGGTGCCGGTCCGCCGCGAGGGCGCGCCGCCGCTCTCCTTCGCCCAGCGCCGCATGTGGTTCCTCTCGCGGCTGGACCCCTCGGGCTTCGCCTACAACGCGCCGTTCTTCTCGCGGCTGAAGGGCCGGCTGGACGTGGCCGCGCTGGAGCGGGCGCTCACGGAGGTGGTGCGCCGGCACGAGGCGCTGCGGACCACCTTCGCCGAGGTCGCGGGCGAGCCGGTGCAGCACATCTCGCCCGAGGCGACGGTGACGCTGCACGCGGAGCGGGTGCAAGGGGAGGAGGAGGCGCGTCGGCACGCGGAGGAGGAGGCGAGGCGTCCGTTCGACCTGAGCACCGGGCCGATGCTGCGCGCCCGGCTCCTGCGGCTGGGCGAAGACGACCACGTGCTGCTGCTGACTTTGCACCACATCGCGTGCGACGGGTGGTCGCTGTCGCTGCTGGAGCGCGAGCTGCGCGAGCTGTACGGCGCGCTCGTCGAGGGCCGCGAGTCCGCGCTGCCGGCGCTGACGGTGCAGTACGCGGACCATGCGGCGTGGCAGCGGGAGTGGTTGACGGGCGAGGTGCTGGAGACGCAGCTCGCATGGTGGCGAGAGCACCTGGCGGGGGCCTCGCCCGCGCTGGAGCTGCCCACGGACAGGCCGAGGCCCGCGGTGCAGTCGACGCAAGGCGCGGTGCTGGGCGTGCCGCTGCCCGCGGAGCTGATGCGCGCGCTGCATGAGCGGTGCAAGCAGGAGTCGGTGACGCCGTTCATGTGGCTGCTCGCGAGCCTGCAGGCGCTGCTGTCGCGGCACAGCGGCCAGCCGGACGTGGTGGTGGGCACGCCCATCGCGGGGCGCACGCGGCGCGAGGTGGAGGGGCTCATCGGGTTCTTCGCCAACACGCTCGCGCTGCGCACGGACGTGGATGGACACGAGTCCTTCAAGTCGCTGCTCGCGCGGGTGCGCCGCTCGTGCCTGGGGGCGTATCAGCACCAGGACGTGCCCTTCGAGCGACTGGTGGACGCGCTGCGACCGGTGCGGGACCTGAGCCGCTCGCCGCTGTTCCAGGTGCTGCTCGTCCTGCAGAGCGCGCCGCCGCTGGTGCGACTGCCGGGGCTGGAGTCGCGCGACGCGGACTTCGAGCCTGGCGTGGCCAAGTTCGACCTCACGCTCTTCGTGCGCGAGACGCCGGACGGCTGGATGGGGTTGTGGGAGTACAGCGCCGCGCTCTTCGACGAGGCGACGGTGCGCAGGCTCGCGGGGCACTTCGTCCGCTTCCTTCAGGGCGTGGTGGGCAACCCGGAGGCCCGGGTGGGGACGGTGCCGCTCCTGGATGACGAGGAGCGACAGGCGGTGGTGCAGGAGTGGCACTGGAGGCAGGAGTACCGGTCTCCGTCCTGGTTGCTGCATCGGCGCGTGGAAGCCCAGGTGGCGCGCACGCCGCACGCGGTGGCGGTGACGAGTGGACGCGAGTCGCTGACGTACGCGCGATTCGAGGCGCGGGCCAATCAGCTCGCGCACCACCTGCGGACGCTGGGTGTTCTCCCGGGTGACGTGGTGGGCCTGTGCCTGGAGCGGGACAGCCTGGCGCTGCCCGTGGCGGTGCTGGCGACGTTGAAGGCGGGCGCGGCATGCATGCCCCTGGATGCGAGCTACCCACGGGAGCGACTGGCCCGGATGCTCGAGGACGTGGGCGCGCCGGTCGTGCTGGTGCACGCGTCGCTGGAGGCCGTGCTTCCTCCGGAGAGCGCATCGCGTCGGGTGCGGCTGGATGAGGAGGCCGCGCGAATCGCCGAGGCGTCCACGCTGGCGCCCGCGTGGGTGCTGTCTCCCGCTACTCCCTGCTACGTCCTCTTCACGTCCGGGAGCACGGGGCGACCCAAGGGCGTGACGATGTCCCACGGCGCGCTGGACACGCTGGTGCGCTGGCAGCTCGAGAGCACGGCGGCGCCGCGCGCGCGGACGTTGCAGTTCAGCGCGTTGAGCTTCGACGTGTCGTTCCAGGAGATGCTGTGCACGTGGTGCGAGGGCGGGACGCTGGTGCTCGTCTCGGCGACGACGCGGCAGGACCCGGCCCTGCTGCTCGCGCACATGCGGGAGCAGGGCGTGGAGCGGCTCTTCCTGCCGTACGTCGCGCTCCAGTCACTGGCCGAGCGAGCCCGGCACGAGCCGGCGCTCCCTCCGTTGAGGCAGGTGGTGACGGCGGGTGAGCCGCTGCAGGTGACGCCCGCGGTGGTGTCGTTCTTCGAGCGACTGCCCGGGTGCGTGCTGGAGAACCAGTACGGGCCGACGGAGTCGCACGTGGTGACGGCCTGGAGGGCGGAGGGCCCGCCGTCGACGTGGCCCGCGCTCCCTCCGGTGGGCAAGCCCATCACGCTCGCGAAGGTGTTCGTGTTGGATGTGTTCGGAGAGCCGTGCCCCATCGGCGTCACGGGGGAGCTGTACCTGGGAGAGCCGAGCCTCGCGCACGGCTACTGGGGGCGTCCGGAGCTGACAGCGGAGCGCTTCGTCCCCAATGCGGTGCAGGGCGGTCGAGATGGGAGGCGGCTGTATCGCACGGGGGACCGGGGGCGGTGGCTCGCGGATGGGAACCTGGAACTGCAGGGGCGCTCGGACGAGCAGGTGAAGGTGCGTGGCTTCCGGGTGGAGCCCGGTGAAGTCGAAATCGCCCTGAAGGAAGTGGAGGGCGTGGAGGACGCGGCGGTGGTGGCGCGTGTCTCCGAGCGCGGTGGAAAGCAGCTGGTGGGCTACGTCGTCGCGACGGGCGCCTGGGATGCCGAGGCGCTGAAGCGTCGCCTCGCGAAGCGGTTGCCCGAGTACATGGTGCCCTCGGTGCTGGTGCCGCTGGAGGCGCTGCCGCTGACGCCGAGCGGGAAGGTGAACCGCCGGGCATTGCCGCAGCTGGAGTCCGCGCGAGAGGCCCCGGGCACGCGCTACGAGGCGCCGCGCACCGCGATGGAGGAGACGCTCGCGAGCGTGTGGCGTGAGGTGCTGGGCGTGTCGCGCGTCGGCGTGCGAGATGACTTCTTCGCCTTGGGTGGGCACTCGCTTCTGGCGACGCGTGTGGTGTCGCGCCTCCGGGATGAACTCGGCCACGACGTCCCGGTGCGACTGTTGTTCGAGGCGCCCACGGTGGAGGTGCTGGCCGAGCGGTTGAGCACGGCGGGCGGGAGTCCGCGGCGCCCCTCGCTGACGCGCGGGGACCGGCCGGTGGACCCACCGCTGTCGTTCGCGCAGCGACGGCTGTGGTTCCTCGCGCAGCTGGATGCGGGGGGACACTCGTACAACCTCCCCTTCGTCGTCCGACTTCATGGCGCGGTGGACGCGCGTGCCCTGGAGCAGGCCCTGACGCAGGTGGTGCGCAGGCACGAGGCGCTGCGAACGAGCTTCGTGGAGGTGGGCGGGGAACCCGTGCAGCGCATCGTCCCGGACGCGGCGATCTCCCTGCGCGTGACGTCCGTCGAGGACGCCGTCGACGTGGAAGCGGCGGTGCGTGACCAGGTGGTGCACGAGGTCCAGGCACCCTTCGACGTGAAGCGAGGTCCGCTGCTCCGGGCCAGCCTGTTGAAGACGGGGAGGGACGAGCAGGTGCTGGTGGTGGTGCTGCACCACCTGGTGGCGGACGGCTGGTCGCTCGGCGTGCTCACGCGGGAGCTGGAGGCGCTGTACGTCGGGGCGGAGCTTCCCGAGCTGTCGGTGCAGTACGCGGACTACTCGGCGTGGCAGCAGGACTGGTTGAAGGGCGAGGTGGAGTCCGCGCAGCTCGCGTGGTGGGGTGAGGCGTTGAAGGGCGCGCCGCCGGTGTTGGAGCTGCCTACGGACAGGCCGAGGCCGCCGGTGCAGGGCTACCGTGGCGCGAGCGTGCCGGTGCGGCTGTCCGAGGACCTGAGCGAGTCCCTGCGCCAACTGGGGCGGCGTGAAGGCGCGACGCTGTACATGACGCTGCTGGCGGGCTTCCAGGTCTTGCTGGCGCGCTACAGCGGACAGTGGGACGTGGTGGTGGGGACGCCGGTGTCGGGGCGCACGGCGAAGGAGACGGAGGGCCTCATGGGCTTCTTCGTCAACACGCTGGCCCTGCGGGGGCAGCCGGATGCGGCGCGCTCCTTCGAGGTGTTCCTGCGTCAGACGAAGGAATCGGTGCTCGGGGCGCTCGCGCACCAGGACGTGCCCTTCGAGCGATTGGTGGAGCACCTGCGTCCGGAGCGGGACCTGAGCCGCTCGCCGCTGTTCCAGGTGCTCTTCACGTTGCAAGACGCCGCGCCGCTGTTGTCGTTGCCCGGTGTCACCGCGAGCCCCTGGGACTTTGCGAGCACCATCGCCAAGTTCGACCTGGAGCTGTTGCTCGTGGACGCCCCGGGCGCGAGTGTCGAGGGCCAGTTCATCTACAACGCGGACCTCTTCGATTCGTCCACGGTGCAGCGCCTCGCCGCGTGTTTCCTGGAGCTGTTGTCGAGCCTGTCCGCCCGTCCCCAGGCCCGACTGTCGGCGCTGTCGTTGCTGCCCGCGGAGGACCGCGCGCGACTGTTGGTGGAGTGGAACCAGACGGCGGTGGAGTTCCCACGCGAGGCGTGTGTCCACCACCTCTTCGAGGAGCAGGTGGCACTGCGCCCCGACGCGGTGGCGCTGGAGTTCGGGGACGAGCGGCTCACCTATCGGGAGCTGGAGGCACGAGCCAATCAGCTCGCCTGGGCACTGCGGGCGCGCGGCGTCGGCGTGGACGTGCTGGTGGCGGTGTGTCTGGACCGCTCGGTGGAGCTCATCGTGTCGCTGCTGGCCATCCTCAAGGCCGGTGGCGCGTACGTGCCGCTCGACTCCAGCTACCCGGCGAAGCGACTGGAGCAGATGCTGGAGGACTCGGCGCCACGGTTGCTCCTCACCACCCGGGTTCTCCTGGAGCAGCTGCCTCGCGAGGGTCGTCCCGAGCTGATGTTGTTGGAGGAGGAGCGGCTCGACGGACAGCCGACGACTGCGCCACGCATGCCGGTGTCGGGACGCAACCTGGCGTACGTGGACTTCACGTCTGGAAGCACCGGGCGTCCCAAGGGCGTGGCGGTGGAGCACCGGGGCGTGCTGCGGCTCTTGTACGGCGCGCCCTACGCGAAGCTGGGACCCGAGGAGACCTTCCTGCTCATCGCGCCCATCTCCTTCGACGCGTCGACGTTGGAGGTCTGGGGCCCTCTGTGTCTCGGTGGAAGGTTGGTGGTCTTCCCGCCGCGCTCGCCCAGCGACCTGGACCTCCTGTCCGAGGTGCTCCGACGTCACTCGGTGACGCTGCTGCACCTGACGTCGGGCTTGTTCAGCCAGATGGTGGAGCTGGGGTTGGAGGGGCTGAAGACGGTGCGTCAGCTCCTGACGGGCGGCGACGTGGTGTCCGCGCCGCATGTGAGGCGCTCGCTCGAGGAGCTGCGCATCCCGGTGACGGCCTGCTACGGGCCCACGGAGAGCACGCTCTTCACGTCGACGCATCGGATGACGCGGGTGGAGGACGTGGGGACGTCGGTACCCATCGGGCGGCCCATCGGCAACACGCAGGTCTACATCCTGGATGAAGGGATGGAGCCGGTGCCCGTGGGCGTGGCGGGAGAGCTGTTCATCGGTGGCGATGGACTGGCCCGAGGCTATCTGCGCCAGCCCGACGTGACGGCGGACCGCTTCATCCCGAATCCGTTCAGTGCGGCGCCGGGAGAGCGCCTCTATCGCACGGGGGACCTGGCGCGGTGGCGCCCGGACGGGGTGCTGGAGTTCCTGGGGCGACGCGACAGCCAGGTGAAGGTGCGGGGCTATCGCATCGAGCTGGCCGAGGTGGAGGCGGCGTTGCTCGCGCATCCCTCGGTGAAGGAGGGGCTCGTGGTGGTGCGGGACGGAGCCGGGGGCAAGCGGCTGGTCGCGTACTACGTCGAGCAGCAAGGGCCCGAGATGCTGAAGGTGCGCGACTGGCTGAAGCAGAAGCTGCCCGAGTTCATGGTGCCCTCGGCCTTCGTGCGACTGCAGGCGTTGCCGCTGACGGCCAACGGGAAGGTGGACCGCAGGGCCTTGCCGTCGCCGGACCAGGAGGGGCCGGGCATCGAGGAGGTGCAGAGTCCTCGGACGGTGATGGAGTCACTGGTCGCGCGCATCTGGACGCCGCTGCTCGGCGTGGCGCGGGTGGGCGTGAAGGACGACTTCTTCGCGTTGGGGGGCCACTCGCTGCTGGCGACGCGCGTGGTGTCGCGACTGCGGGAGGCACTGGGGCGCGACGTGCCGGTGCGGTGGTTGTTCGAGGCCTCCACGGTGGAGGCGCTGGCGGAGCGACTGGAGGGACTGACGGCGCGAGGCTCCGGCGCGAGCCCCTCCGTGCCGTCGCGGGTGCCGAGGCTCGCGGGGATGCCGCTGTCGTTCGCGCAGCAGCGCCTGTGGTTCCTGGGGAAGCTCGACGCGGGTGGGTATTCGTACAACCTGCCGTTCGTCGTGGGCCTGAGTGGCTCGCTGGACGTGGGGTTGTTGGAGCGGGCGCTCGCGGAGGTCGTGCGACGACACGAGTCGCTGAGGACGACATTCGAGGAGGTGGAGGGACAGCCGGTGCAGTGCATCGTCTCCGAGCTGGCGGTGCGGCTCGCGGTGGTCCCCGTGCAGGGAGCACTGCGTGACGCGGTGGAGAGGCTCGCGCGCGAGCCGTTCGACCTGGGCACGGGACCGCTGCTGAGAGCGACCCTGTTGAAGTCGACCGAGCGTGAGCACGTGCTGGTGCTGGTGGTGCACCACATCGTGGCGGACGGCTGGTCGATGGGCGTGCTCGCGAAGAAGCTGGAGTCGCTCTACGGCGCGTACGTGAGAGGCGAGGCCACGACGCTGCCGGAGTTGCCGGTGCAGTACGCGGACTACGCGGTCTGGCAGCGCGAGCGGTTGCAGGGCGAGGTGCTGGAAGAGCAGCTGTCCTGGTGGAGAGCGAGGCTGACGGGAGCCCCCGAGGTCTTGGAGGTGCCGACGGACCGGCCGAGGCCCGCGGTGCAGCGCTACCGGGGCGCGACCGTGGCCATGGGGCTGCCCGCCGCGCTGAGCGAGAAGCTGAAGCGCCTGAGCCGACAGGAGGGCGCGACGCTGTACATGACGTTGCTGGCGGGCTTTCAGGTGCTGCTGGCGCGCTACAGCGGACAGTGGGACGTGGTGGTGGGCTCGCCCGTGTCGGGCCGCACGGTGAAGGAGGTCGAGGGACTCATCGGCTTCTTCGTGAACACGTTGGTGGTGAGGACGGAGGCGGCGGGCGAGCTGACGTTCCGGGAGATGTTGGGGCGAGTGAAGGAGTCGGTGCTCGGCGCATTCGGCCACCAGGAGGTCCCGTTCGAGAAGTTGGTGGAGGCGCTGCAGTCGACGCGTGACACGAGTCGGGCCCCGTTGGTCCAGGTTGCCTTCGGTCTGAACGGGCCGGCGCGGTTGCCTGTGTTGCCGGGCCTGAGTGCGTCGGAGGTGAAGTACGAGCCTGGGATGGCGAAGTTCGACTTCGCGCTCTCCGTCCGGGAGGACGCGGAGGACCTCACGGGCTTCTGGGAGCTGAACACGGACCTGTTCGATGTCTCCACGGTGGAGCGCATGGCCGCGCACTACCAGCAGGTGCTGGAGTCGGCCGTGGCGGACCCCGAGGCGCGAGTGGGGACGCTGCCCCTGTCGGGGCATCGCGAGGTGCCGGAGAAGGTGGACGTGGCGCGCATCCAGGCGCGTCGGCTCGAGCGTGTGGCGCGCGACTCCGTGCCCGAGGGGTTCATCGCGCCTCGGACGGGCTTCGAGGAGCTGGTGGCGGGCGTCTGGGCGCCGCTGCTGGGCGTGCGGCATGTGAGCGCGGAGGCCCACTTCTTCGAGCAGGGTGGGCACTCGCTGCTGGTGATGCAGGTGGCCTCTCGGCTGCGTGACGTGCTCGGGCGAGACGTCCCCGTGCGGACGCTCTTCGAGAACCCCACGGTGTCCTCGCTCGCGAGGCGCCTGGAGACGCTGGTCCGCGGAGGGCCTGGAGCGGAGCGTTCCGCGCTGGTGCCCGTGCCGCGCATCGGCGCCTTGCCTCAATCTTTCGCGCAGCAGCGCCTGTGGTTCCTGGACCGCCTGGAGCCCGACAGCCCGCTCTACAACATCCCGCTCGCGCTGCGACTCGAAGGCGCGCTCGAGGTCAGTGCCTTGGAGCATGCCTTCGAGGCGCTGGTTCGCCGCCACGAGTCCTTGAGGACGACCTTCCATCAGGAAGGGCAGGGCGCGGTCCAGTCCATCCAGGCCGCGGGCCCCGTGGCGCTGCCCGTGGTGGACCTGGGCGGCGTGTCCGTGGTGCGTCGTGAGCAGGAGGCGTTGCGGCTGGCCGTCGAGGAGGGACGTCGCCCATTCGACCTGGGCAGGGGACCGCTGCTGCGAGCGACGTTGTTGAAGCTGGGCGAGCACGAACACGTATTGGTGCTGGTGGTGCACCACATCGTGGCGGACGGCTGGTCGATGGGGGTGCTCACGAAGGAACTGGAGGCGCTCTACGGCGCGCATGTGAGAGGCGAGGCCGCGATGTTGCCGGAGCTGCCGGTGCAGTACGCGGACTACGCCGTCTGGCAGCGAGAGTGGTTGCGGGGGGAGGTGTTGGAGGAGCAGCTGTCCTGGTGGAGGGCGAGGCTGGCTGGAGCACCCGAGGCGCTGGAGGTGCCGACGGACCGTCCGAGACCGAAGGTGCAGAGCTACCGAGGAGCGAGCGCTCCGGTGCGATTCTCGCGGGAGCTGAGCGAGAAGCTGAAGCGCCTGAGCCGACAGGAGGGCGCGACGCTGTACATGACGCTGCTGGCGGGCTTCCAGGTGCTGCTGGCGCGCTACAGCGGGCAGTGGGACGTGGTGGTGGGCTCACCGGTGTCCGGGCGCACGGTGAAGGAAACCGAAGGGCTCATCGGCTTCTTCGTGAACACGCTGGTGGTGAGGACGGAGGCGGCGGGCGAGCTGACGTTCCGGGAGATGTTGGGCCGGGTGAAGGACGCCGTCCTCGGAGCGCTGACGCATCAAGAGGTCCCGTTCGAGAAGCTGGTGGATGCGTTGCAGTTGAGCCGAGACCTGAGCCGCTCGCCGTTGGTGCAGGTGTCCTTCGCGCTCCAGACGACACCGACGGGCGAGCTTTCCTTGCCGGGGCTCACCGCGCGCACGCTGGACCTGGGAACGAGGACCGCCAAGTTCGACCTCGCCCTGGCCCTGCGGGAGGACGAGGAGGGACTGGTCGGCGCCTGGGAGTTCAACACGGACCTGTTCAAGACGGCGACCGTGGAGCGGATGACCGCGCACCTCCTGCGCTTGCTGGACGTGGCGGCGGAGGTGCCGGAGGCGAAGCTGAATGCGCTCCCGATGCCGGGCCACCGCGAGCCCTCACGGAAGGTCACGGGCGCGCGCATCTCCGCCCGGGGCAAGGCGCAGCGCTCTGAGTCGGAAGGCTTCATCGCGCCGAGGACGGCGATGGAGACGCGGGTCGCGGAGGTCTGGGAGCCCTTGTTGGGCGTGGGGCGCATCGGCGCCGAGGACCACTTCTTCGAGAAGGGCGGCCACTCGTTGCTGGTGATGCAGGCGGCGTCCCGCCTGCGCGAGGCGCTGGGGGTCGAGGTCCCGGTGCGGATGCTGTTCGAGTCCCCCACCGTGTCCTCGCTCGCGGAGAGCCTGGAGGGATGGGTCCGAGGGGGCACGACGCCTCGAAGCCCGGTGCTCGTCCAGGCGACACGAGACGAAGCCCCGCCGCTCTCCTTCGCCCAGCAACGCCTGTGGTTCCTCGACCGACTGGAGCCGAACAGCCCGCTCTACAACATCGCCCTCGCGTTGACGCTGGAGGGGGCGCTCGAGGTCGGAGCGTTGGAGCGCTCGTTCCAGGAGTTGGTCCGGCGACACGAGTCCCTGCGGACGACCATCCATCAGACCGAGCAGGGCGCGGTGCAGCACATCGACCCTGTTGCATCCTTCTCTGTGTCCCGGGTGGACCTGACGGGCCTGCCTCCGGAAGAGCGAGCACGGGAAGCCCTGCGACTGGGGACCGAGGAGGAGCAGCGTCCGTTCGACCTCGTCACGGGTCCGCTGCTGCGAGTGAGGCTGTTGAAGCTGAGCGAGCGCGAGCACGTGCTGGTGCTGGTGGTGCACCACATCGTGTCCGACGGCTGGTCGATGGGCGTGCTCACGAAGGAGCTGGAGTCGCTCTACGGCGCGTACGTGAGAGGCGAGGCCGCGACGCTGCCGGAGTTGCCGGTGCAGTACGCCGACTACGCGGTCTGGCAGCGTGAGCGACTGAAGGGCGAGGCGCTGGAGGAGCAGCTGTCATGGTGGAAGGAGCAACTGAAGGGAGCCCCCGAGTACCTGGAGGTCTCGACGAACCGCCCGAGGCCCGCGGTGCAGACCTTCCGAGGCGCCAACGTCCCAGCACGGCTCTCTCCTTCCTTGAGCGAGAAGCTGAAGCGCCTGAGCCAGCAAGAAGGCGCGACGCTGTACATGACGTTGCTGGCGGGCTTCCAGGTGCTGCTGGCGCGCTACAGCGGACAGTGGGACGTGGTGGTGGGCTCGCCCGTGTCAGGCCGCACGGTGAAGGAGGTCGAGGGACTCATCGGCTTCTTCGTGAACACGTTGGTGGTGAGGACGGAGGCGGCGGGCGAGCTGACGTTCCGGGAGATGTTGGGGCGAGTGAAGGAATCGGTGCTCGGCGCATTCGGCCACCAGGAGGTCCCGTTCGAGAAGCTGGTGGACGCGCTGCAGTTGAGTCGTGACCTGAGCCGCTCGCCGTTGGTGCAGGTCTCCTTCGCGCTCCAGACAGCTCCAGTGGGCGAGCTCTCCCTGCCGGGACTCACGCAGCGGCCGCTGGACCTGGGCTCGCAGGTGGCCAAGTTCGACCTCGCCCTCGCGATGCAAGAGGACGCGGAGGGACTGGCGGGGTACTGGGTCTTCAACACGGACCTGTTCGACCGGGCGCTCGTGGAGCGCATGGCGGACCACTTCCAGTCGCTCCTGGAGGCCGCGGTCGATGTACCGGAGACGAAGCTGTGCGAGCTTCCGATGCCGGGGCATCGCGAGGTGCCCGTGAAGCGACCCGCGTCCCACATCCAGGCCGAGCGCTCCTCGAGTCGTGAATCGAGACAAGTGACGGAGGGTTTCATCGCGCCGAGGACCGCGATGGAGGAGTTGGTCGCGGAGACGTGGGCGCCCTTGCTGGACGTGAAGCGAATCAGCGCCGAGGACCACTTCTTCGAGCGCGGTGGACACTCGTTGCTGGTGATGCAGGTGGCCTCGCGGTTGCGCAAGGTGCTGGGGCTCGACGTGCCGATACGTCTGCTCTTCGAGGCGCCCACCGTGTCCGCCCTCGCCGCGAAGCTGGAGTCGCTGGTGCGCGGCGGAGGCGCGACGGGGCGGCCGGAGCTCGTCCCCGTGACGCGGGTCGAGGGGATGCCGCAGTCCTTCGCGCAGCAGCGCCTGTGGTTCCTGGACCGCCTGGAGCCCGGGGGCTCGCTCTACAACATCGCCTTCGGGATGCGCTTGGAGGGAGACCTCGACGTCGCGGCGCTGGAGCGCGCCTTCAACACGCTCATCCAGCGTCACGAGTCGCTGCGAACCACCTTCCAGCAGGAGGCACGGGGGGCGGTGCAGCACATCCACGCCTCCGCGGCGCTGGTGCTGCCGGTGGTGGACCTGAGTGGGCTGACGCTTGAGGCCCGCGAGCAGGAAGCCCTGCGTCTGGGCGCGGAGGACAGCCGTCGTCCGTTCGACCTCGTCACGGGCCCGCTGCTGCGCGTGACGCTGTTGAAGCTGAGCGAGCGGGAGCACGTGCTGGTGCTGGTGGTGCACCACATCGTGTCCGACGCCTGGTCCATGAGTGTGCTCGCGAAGGAGCTGGAGACGCTCTATGGCGCATACGTGAGGGGGGAGTCCGCGACGCTGCCGGAGCTGCCGGTGCAGTACGCCGACTACGCGGTCTGGCAGCGTGAGTGGTTGAAGGGTGAGGTGCTGGACGAGCAGCTGTCGTGGTGGAAGACGCGGCTGTCGGGAGCGCCGGAGTACCTGGAGGTCCCGACGGACCGCCCGAGGCCTCCGGTGCAGAGCTACCGGGGCGCGAGCGTCCCGGTGCGGTTCTCGCGGGAGCTGAGCGAGAAGTTGAAGCGCTTGAGCCAGAAGGAGGGCACGACGCTCTTCATGACGCTGCTGGCGGGGTTCCAGGTGCTGCTTGCGCGCTACACCGGACAGTGGGACGTGGTCGTGGGCTCGCCGGTGTCGGGCCGCACGGTGAAGGAGGTGGAAGGACTCATCGGCTTCTTCGTGAACACGCTGGTGCTGCGCACGGAGGCGACGGGGGCGCTGACGTTCCTGGAGCTGTTGGGGCGCGTGAAGGAGTCCGTGCTCGGTGCGTTCAGCCACCAGGAGACGCCGTTCGAGAAGCTGGTGGAGGCGCTGAGCCCGAAGCGGGACATGAGCCGCGCGCCCGTGGTCCAGGTGGTGTTCCACCTGCTGAACACGCCGTCTGGAGACCTGGCCCTGCGGGGACTCACGCAGCGTCCCCTGGATCTGGGACTGAAGGCCGCGAAGGTGGACCTGTCGCTGGGCCTGCGGGAGACGGCCGATGGAATCGACGGCCTCCTCGAGTTCGGCGCGGACCTGTACGACGTCTCGACCATGGCCCGCTTCTCCGAGCACCTGGTCCGGTTGATGGAGGCCGCGGTGGAGGCGCCGCGGACGCGCCTGTGGGACCTCCCGCTCCTGTCCGGGGCCGCGCACGGTGAGCTGCTCACCCAGCAAGGCCACGCGGAACCCTCCGAAGGCGAGTGCCTGCATCGCCTCTTCTCTGCCCAGGCCGCGCGCACGCCCGACGGCGTCGCGGTGGAGATGGACGGACAGCGGCTGTCCTACGCGGAGCTCGACCTGCGCTCCCAGGCGTTGGCGGTGTTGCTGCGCGAGCGGGGTGTGAGGCCCGACATGGTGGTGGGCCTGTGTCTGCGGCCGGGCTTCGAGTGGGTGGTGGCGATGCTCGCCATCCTCAAGGCGGGAGGCGCCTACCTGCCGCTGGACCCCGACCATCCGACGGAGCGGCTCGCTTACCTGCTGAACGACTCCGGAGTGCGGCTGCTGGTGTCCCGCTCGGAAGAGGCTTCGCGGCTCGACTACTCGGGAGACACTGTGTTGTTGGACCGGGTGGTGGTGCCGGAGGGCCGCGCGGGCGAGGTGGCGCCCGAGGTCACGGCGCGAAACCTCGCGTATGTCATCTACACGTCCGGCAGCACGGGCCGCCCGAAGGGCACGCTCCTGGAGCACCGCGGCGCGGCGAATCTGGCGCGGTCCTTCCCCACGGTGCTCGGAGGGCTGGGGCCAGGAGACCGCGTGTTGCAGTTCGCGCCCGTGAGCTTCGATGGCTCGGTGGCGGAGCTCATCCCCACGTTGTTGAACGGGGCGACGTTGTGCCTGGCGCGTCGCGAGCAGATGTCACCCGGCAGCCCGTTGACGGAGCTCCTCGCGCGGGAGCGAATCACGGTGACGATCCTCCCGCCCTCCGTGCTCGCGGTGTCCCCGGTGGTGGAGTTGCCCGCGCTTCGGGTCCTGGTCTCCGCGGGCGAGGCGTGCAACGCGGAGTTGGTGGCGCGCTGGAGCCCCGGGCGTCGCTTCGTCAACGGCTATGGCCCCACGGAAGGGACGGTGTGCGGCACCTGGGGTGAGTGCTTCGCGGGCGCCCGGCTCACGATTGGCCGGCCGTTGCACAACGTGGTCGTGAGGGTGATGGACGAGGCGGGGCACCTGGTGCCGCCCGGTGTCTGGGGTGAGCTGTATCTCGGAGGGATGGGGCTCGCGCGAGGCTACCTGGGCCGACCCGACCTGACGGCGGAGCGCTTCGTCCCGGACCCGTACGCGGACGGAGGCCGCCTGTACCGCACGGGCGACGTGGTGCGCATGCTGGAGGACGGACGGCTCGAGTACCTGCGTCGAGCCGATACCCAGGTGAAGGTGCGTGGCGTGCGCATCGAGCCGGGCGAGGCGAACGCGGCGCTCGCGACGTGCCCGGGAGTGCGGTCGTCCGTCGTCATGGGCCGCGCGGACACTCCGGGGGACATGCGACTGGTGGCCTACGTGGTGCCCGAGGAGGACGTCACGCTGACGGTGGACGTGCTGCGAGCGTGGATGAAGCGCACGCTCCCGGAGGCGCTGATTCCGTCAGCCTTCGTGCTGTTGCGCGAGCTGCCCCTCACGCCGAACGGGAAGCCGGACTGGAAGGCGCTCCCCGCGCCGGAGTCGAGTCGCCCGGAGCTCAGTGGCGGCTACGTGGCGCCCCGGGAGGGACTGGAGGCCGTGCTCGCGCGACTCATCGCGGAGGTGCTGGGGCTGGACCGCGTGGGCGCGGGAGACAACTTCTTCGACCTGGGTGGCAACTCGCTGCTGTTGCAGACGCTCCAGGTGAAGGTGGAGGCGGAGCTGTCGCGCAAGGTGCCGTTGGTGTCCCTGCTCCAGTTCCCCTCCGTGCGAGCGCTGGCCGAGCACCTGTCCCCGACGCGGGAGGCGCCGAAGTCTCCGTCGACGGCGGAGAACCGGCGCGAGGGACTCCAGCGGCTCGCGCGCCAGCGGCGTCAGCGGCCGGGCTCGGATTAGGGCAGCAGCCGCGCCAGCTTCGCTCCGAGCACCTCGACGTGAGGTGCCTGGAGCATCGTGTAGTGGTCGCCAGGCGTGATGTCCACGCGCGTCGCCGCGCCCAGGTCCAGCCAGCCCAGCTCGGGGTGTGGAGGGAACCCCGGGGGCGGACGTCGGGCGCGGAAGTACTGGACCTCTCCTCCCTCCCAGCGCGGCGGCGTGTAGAGGCTCAGGGCCCGGGAGTTCGCTCGCAGCACGTCGAGCTGCCGACGCGCGTCCTCGACGGTGGCGAAGGGCGGCGCGAGACCTTGGCGCTCCGCCTCCTCCTGGAGCCTGCGGAACTGCTCCTCCACGGGGAGGTCCTCGGGCCACTTCGCGGCGGGGTCGAACATCTCCCCCGCGCGGAAGGCGAGCAGGGATATCCGGTCGGCAAGCTCGATGGAGAAGGAGCCAGGAGGCGGCGTGTCCAACAGCGCGCACAGCGGCACGGCCTCGCCTTCGGCCGACAGGCGCCGCGCCATCTCGTAGACGATGGTGCCGCCCAGTGAGGCGCCGATGAGCAGGTAGGGGCCTGTCGGTCGGATGATTCGGAGCGCGGCGACATAGTGCGCCGCCATCTGCTCCACGGTGGTGAGGCAGGGCTCATCGTTCTCGAGGCCCACGGCGGAGAATCCGTACACGGACCGGTCGGGCGCGAGCTGTCGGGCCAGCTCCCGATAGAAGAGCACCTGTCCGCCCGCGGCATGCACGAAGAACAGGGGGGCCTTCGAGGACGTGCCGGTCTGAAGCTGGACGACACAGTCGGGGCTCGTCTTCGGTGTCGGGCGAGCGCCGCTGATGCGCTCGGCGAGTCGAGCGACGGTGGAGGCCTCCAGCACGGCCTTCAAGGGCAGCTTCGCGCCGAGGCGCTCCTGGATGCGGGCGCTCAGGCGCAAGGCGAGCAGGGAGTCGCCACCCAGCGCGAAGAAGTCATCGTGGATGCCGATGTTGTCGAGATGGAACGTGAGGCGGAAGCACTCCAGCAGCGTGGCCTCCGTGTCGTTGCGAGGAGGCGCGGCGCGCGAACCCTCGGGCCGTGGTGGCGCGGGCCTGGGTTCTTCACGTGGCCCCACGGAGCGCGGAGTGGCCGTGACGGGTTCAATCCAGTACCGCTCGCGGTCGAAGCTGTAGCCGGGGAGGGTGACACGCCGCCGCCGTTCGCCCGCTCGGAAGCGCTCCCAGTCGATGGTGATGCCCGCGAGCCACGCCTCGCCGAGTGACGCGAGTGGATGCGTCGGCTCCTCGGAGGTGTACGGCAGCGTGGAGACCACGGGCTGGGTGGAGCGGCTCGGGTGGCGTCGGGTGAGCGAGGACAGGGCCGTGCCGGGGCCGACCTCGATGAAGGCTCGCTCCTTGCCCGAGAGCAACAGGTGCAGGGCCTCCGAGAAGCGCACCGTCTCTCGCAGATGCCGGCACCAGTAGTCGACGGTGACGGCCTCTCGCTCCGTGAGCCAGTCTCCGGTGAGGCTGGAGACGATGGGGAGCTTGGGCGCGCGCGGCTTGATGCGGGACACGACGTGCGCGAAGTCCGCCAGGTGTGGCTCCAGCATGAACGAGTGCGCGGCCTGTCCCAGCCGGAGCCTCCGGGTCTCGATGCCTCGCGCGGCGAGCTCCGACTCCAGGGCGTCGAGCGCCTCCAGTGCGCCGGCGATGACACAATCGGAGGGTGTGTTCAGCGCGGCCACGGACAGTCGTGGATGGAGCAGCGCCTCCACCTGGGCCACCGGCGCGAGGACCGCCGTCATCCCACCGGGCGGGAGCTGCTCCATGATTCTTCCGCGCGCGGTGACGAGCTCCAGTGCCTCCTCCAGCGTGAAGACGCCGGCCACACACGCCGCCACGTACTCGCCGAGGGAGTGGCCGAGCAGCGCCTCGGGCTGGACGCCTCGGGCGAGCCACAGCTGCGCGAGCGCCCAGTCGCAGGTGAACAGCGCGGCCTGGGTCCAGAGGGGGCGTGACAGCTCTCGCGCCGCGGTGTCGTAGCGCTCGGCGGGGGCGAACATCACGTCGCGCACGTCCGCGCCGAGAGGACCTTGGAGCAGCGCCGCGCAGCGGTCGATGGCCTGTCGGAAGACGGGTTCGTCGAGCAGCTCCGCGCCCATGTTCACCCGCTGGGAGCCCGCGCCGGGGAACAGGAAGACCGCGCCACGCTTCTCCACCGGGTCGTGGCTCGTGCGTGGACGTTGTCCCGGGTCGCGCAGGCGCGCGGCCGCGTCCTTCGCGGTGCTCGCGGTGACGAAGCGCCGGTGCTCGAAGCGGTGACGTCCGACCTGGAGCGTGTGTGCGGTGTCCGCGAGCGCGTCCTGGCTGTGCTCCAGGTGCTCGGCCAGCTCGGTGGTCATCCGCTCCAGCGCGGCGTCGGAGCGAGCGGAGAGCAGCAGCAGCTCCGTCCCGCGGGACGCAGGTGACGCGGGACGGACAGGGGCCTCCTCGAGCACCACGTGCACGTTGGTGCCGCCCATTCCGAACGAGCTCACGCCCGCGCGGCGCGGCCCGCTGGAGTTCCACGGACGCGGCTCGGCCACGACGTAGAAGGGACTGTCGTCGAGGCCCAGGAGCGGATTGGGCCGACGGAAGTGGACCGTGGGGGGGAGGTGGCGGTGCTCCAGCGCCAGCACGGTCTTGATGAGTCCCGCCACGCCGGCCGCCGAGTCGAGGTGGCCCAGGTTGCTCTTCACCGAGCCCAGGCCGATGGAGCCCGGCGCCACGCCCTCGAACACCTGCTTGAGGGCGGTGACCTCCACCGGGTCACCCAGTGGCGTGCCCGTGCCATGCGCTTCGATATAGGAGATGGAGCCCGGCTCGACGCCCGCGAGCGCCAGCGCATCGCCGATGGCGGTGACCTGTCCGGAGACGGAGGGCGCGGTGAACCCCGCCTTGCCGCTGCCGTCGTTGTTGGCGGCCGAGCCGAGGATGACCGCGCGAATGGGGTCGCCATCCGCGAGCGCGTCCTCCAGGCGCTTGAGCAGCACCACGCCCACGCCGTTGCCCGGCACGGTGCCCGCGGCCTGGGCATCGAGGGCGCGGCAGTGTCCATCGGGCGAGGAGATGCCACCCTCCTGCGTGGGGTAGGCGCTCAACTGCGGCGAGCGCACGGCAGCGCCACCGGCGAGCGCGAGCGTGCACTCGCCCGCGAGCAGCGACTGACACGCGAGGTGTACGGCGGTCAGCGACGTGGAGCACGCCGTCTGCACCGTCATCGCGGGGCCGGTGAGGTTGAGCTTGTAGGCCACGCGCGTCGCCAGGAAGTCGCTGTGCGTGCCGAGGACGCTCTCCGTCCAATCGCTGGAGCGGCGCTCCATGTTGGGCAGGACGTTCGTCAGCAGATAGCTGCTGAGAGACGCACCGCCGTAGACGCCCACGTGCAGGGGCCTGGCGCGAGCGGTGTAGCCCGCGGCCTCGAGCGCTCCCCAGCAACACTCCATGAAGAGCCGCTGCTGTGGGTCCAACTGCTCCGCCTCTCGTGGCGAGTAGCCGAAGAAGCGCGCATCGAAGAGGTCCGCGCCTTCGATGACACCCGCCGCCGCGACCCAGCCCTCCTCCGAGGGATGGCCAGCCTTCGCCCTCTGCTCGGCGTCCAGCACCGTGACGCTGTCGACCCCCGCGATGAGGTTGGACCAGAAGCTCCGCGCGTCAGAGGCGCCCGGAAAGCGGAGCGACAACCCGATGATGGCGATGGCGGACGCGTGCTCACTCATCCCTGAAATAGAGCATGCCCCGCTCCGCGAGTTGAGCCCGCACCACGATATTTCCAGTGGAGTCCCGAGGGGGATGTGCCCCCGCTTGCCATCCCGCGCGGGAGCGGCGCACCCGTTCCGACCCGGTCGCCCAGGTTCCAGACCCGCGTTGTGTCGCGGGTCGTGCCTGGCCCGCAGGTGCAGGGAGGTGCGGGGGATGGGTGAGCTGTCTTTCGGCCCGAGAGGGCCTGCGGGGTTGGATGTGTTGCGATGGGTTTGCGTCCGTGGGTTTGGGTGGAATGAGGCGCGGTTGTTGCGTGATTGTTGTGTGGGTCAGTGATGGTGTCTTCCATTGCTGGCTCCTTCTCTCTCCATGGAGGTCTCTCGTGTCGAACAAATCCGTGCTCGACGGCTTTCGTCGTCAGTGTGTCCTCAATCCCAGTGCCCCCGCGGTGGTGGGGCTCCGGGAGCGCCTCTCCTATGCGGAGCTGGACGCGAGGAGCAGCAAGGTCGCGGCCCATCTCCAGGCGCGAGGTGTCGCCAGGGGCTCCTTGGTGCCCATGGTGACCGAGCACTCGGAGAGCCTCGTCATCGCTTTGCTTGCCGTCATGAAGGCGGGCGCGGCGTGCGTGCCCATCGACAAGGCCTTCCCGGACCGCCGCAAGCAAGCCATTGCCAGCCAATGTGATGCGCCCCTCGTGCTCTCCACCACGTCCTCGACCATGACGTTGCCGGGCTGGGAGGTGCAGTCCCTCGATGCGCTGCTGCGCCAGGAGCCCGTGAAGGCCTTCCGTGCAGTGGACATCCAGGGGCATGACGCGGCCTATGCCATCTTCACGTCGGGGACCACGGGGCAGCCGAAGGGGGTGGTCATCGAGCACCACTCCCTGGCGAAGTTGGTGCGCTGGCACAACGCCCGGTTCGACATGAGGCCTGGCAGTCGCACCGTGCTGATGGCCAGCGTGGCCTTCGATGTCTCGCAATGGGAGGTGGGCTCCGCCCTGGCGGCGGGGGCTTGCATCCACGTGCTCACGGACGACATCCGCCTGGACGTGGGCGCCCTGCTGGCGTTCTACGCCGAGCACGGCATCACCCACGCCTTCCTCCCGACGGTGATGGTGCCCGACTTCGTCAGCAGGTCCGCAGGCCAGAAGCTGGCCCTGCGCTACCTCTTCACCGGGGGCGAGAAACTCCATCCGGTGGAGACCGAGGGGCTCTCCTACACCCTGGTGGACTATTACGGACCGACGGAGACCACCATCTTCGTCACCCACCGGGTGGTGGAGAGCAAGCGCCTGAACCGGCCGGCCTCCATCGGGACACCCCTCGCCGGCGTCGAGGTCTTCATCCTGGATGAGCGGCTGGAGGTAGTGCCCTGGGGCGAGGTGGGAGAGCTGTGCATCGCGGGTGACTGCCTGGGGCGTGGCTATCTCGGGGATGCCGCGCTGACGGCCGAGCGCTTCGTCACGCCGCCCTCGCTCGGCGACCGCGTCTACCGCACGGGAGACCTGGCGCGTGGGCTGCCGGATGGGAGCATCCAGTTCCTTGGGCGTCAGGATGAGCAGATCAAGATTCGCGGCAATCGCGTGGAGATGGGCGAGGTGGAGTCCGTCCTCATGCGCGGCCCGGCGCTCAAGGCCGCCGCGGTACTGGTCGATGACTCCGCGGGTCCTTCCAACAAGCGACTGGTGGCGTTCGTCTCGCCGCGTGACGCCCAGGTCCCCATCTCGACGCTCATCGCGAGCCTGAGGGCGGCGCTGCGCGTGGAGCTGCCCGACTTCATGCTGCCTGGCCAGTACCTCTGTCTGGCCTCGCTCCCCACCACCGCCAATGGCAAGACGGACAAGCAGGCCCTGCGGGAGATGCTGCGGACCTCCACGGTGCGGACGCAGGGCGAGGAGGCGTTCTCCGGCGAGCTGGAGAAGAGCCTCGCCAGCGCCTGGACGGAGGTCCTCGGCCACTCCGGGTTCACGGCGGACGACAGCTTCTTCGAGGTGGGAGGGCACTCGCTGCTGGCCTCCACGCTCGCCTCCAACGTCTCCCGTCGACTCGGCCTGAAGGCCTACATCCGTGATGTCTACGAGCACAGGACCGTCCGGAAGCTCGCCACCGCGCTGGCGCCGCGAGCCGCGCACGGGGGCGCGATGCATGACCCGGAGCCCCTGCGCGCGCTCCGGGAGGATGTCTGGCTCCTGCCCGGCACGGACTTCTCCTCGGGCTTCGACCCCGGGCGGCTCGCGCGGCCTCGGCACATCCTGCTCACGGGGGCCACGGGCTTCGTGGGCGTCCACCTGCTGTCGGAGTTGCTCTCGCGCAACGACGCCGACGTCCATTGTCTGGTGCGCGATGTCAGCGACGCGCTGGGACGCGCGCGGCTGCGACAGGTGGTCGACCACTATCAGGTGCCGCTGAGCGAGCGTGACTGGGAGCGGGTGCGGGTCCATGCCGGAGACATCGCCGCGCCCCGCTTCGGGATGGCCGAGGAGGACTACCGCCAGCTGTCCGCGTCGGTGGACGTCATCTACCACTCGGCCGGCGCGGTGAACTTCATCGAGCCCTACTCCCAGATGAAGCGCGACAACGTCGAGGGCGTGCGGCAGGTGATTGCCTTCGCTGGCCATCAGCGGGTCAAGGCGCTGATGCTGTTCTCGACGCTCTCCATCCACAGCTGGGGCAACCGGCTCACCGGCAAGAAGGTGATGCGGGAGACGGACGACATCGACCAGAACCTCCCCGCCGTCATCTCCGACATCGGCTACGCGAGCAGCAAGTGGGTGATGGAGAAGATCGCCGACCTCGCGCAGTCGCAGGGCCTGCCCTTGATGACGTTCCGTCTGGGCTACGCGACGTTGCACAGCCGCACGGGCGCCTTCGCCAGCTACCAGTGGTGGGGACGGCTGGTCAGCACCTGCCTCATCCTGGATGCCGTCCCGGACCTGCGGGGGCTGCACGAGGGGTTGACCACGGTGGACTACATGACGTCGGCGATCGCCGTGATTGCCCGCGACCCGAAGGGGCTGGGCAAGAAGTTCCACGTCGCGCCCGCCCCGGAGCACGACCTGACGCTCCTGGAGTTCTTCGAGCGGGTGGGAAAGTCCCTGGGACGTCCCCTGCCGGTGGTGCCGTTCAAGGAATGGGTCTCCCTGTGGGACACGGACCCCGAGGCGCCCATCTTCCCGTTGCTGAGCATCTTCAGGGACCCGTTGAGTGGGGGACAGGCGATGGTGGAGCTGTACCAGGACAACTACGTCTGGGATTGCACCCACGTGCGCCAGCACCTGGCCGGCTCGGGGATTCAGGAGCCCACCTTCACCCCCGAGCTGCTCGGCTTCTACCTGGACAAGGTGCGCGGCAGCCCGGGGATGATGTCCTGGCGTCCCAAGCAGCGGTGGAAGGCGGCGGGCTGAGACCGTTGCTCGAACCCGCACGTCGCTTGGCGCTATAAGTGTCGGCGGAGGTGCAGCCATGGCCGCGCCCGAGCCGAAGCGAGTGGTGGGGAGGGGGCGGGGGCTCCCTCCCCTGGTGCCCGTGTCGAGGGACACGGCGCCTCCGCTGTCCTTCGCCCAGCAGCGCCTGTGGTTCCTCTCGCAGGTGGACGCGGGAGGCTTCTCCTACAACGTGCCCTTCTTCGCGCGGCTCCAGGGGCGCCTGGATGTCCCGGCGCTGGAGCGCGCGTTGTCGGACCTGGTGCGACGGCACGAGTCCTTGCGCACCACGTTCGGCGAGGAGGCGGGGCGACCGGTGCAGCACATCCTGCCAGAGGTCGCGGTGACGCTGCGGGTGGCGCAGGTCGCGGACGAGGCCGAGGCACGGCGCGAAGCGGAGGCGGAGGCGCGGCGTCCGTTCGACCTGGGCACGGGGCCGATGCTGCGCGCCCGGCTGCTGCACGTGGCGGAAGACGACCACGTGTTGCTCCTGATGCTGCATCACATCTCCTGCGACGGATGGTCGCTGGGCGTGCTGGAGCGCGACCTGCGGGAGCTTTACGCGGCCCACACCGAAGGGCGCCCACCCGTGTTGCCCGCGCTGCCCATCCAGTACGCGGACCACGCGGTGTGGCAGCGCGACTGGCTGAAGGGGGCGCTGCTGGAGGAGCAGCTCGCGTGGTGGACGGAGCTGCTGACGGGAGCCTCTCCCTCGCTGGAGCTTCCCCTGGACCGGCCCCGACCTCCCGTGCAGACCTTCCTGGGCGCCACCGTGGCGGTGCCGCTGTCTCCATCGCTCTCCCAGGCGGTGAAGGCCCTGGGGCGCGCCGAGAGCGTGACGCCGTTCATGCTGCTGCTCGCGTGCTTCCAGGTGTTGATGTCGCGCTACAGCGGACAGCGTGACGTGGTGGTGGGGACGCCCATCTCGGGACGCAACCGGCGCGAGCTGGAGAACCTCATCGGGTTCTTCGTCAACACGCTCGCGCCCCGTGTGGACGTGGACCCGGAGGAGTCCTTCCGTTCGCTCCTGGGCCGGGTGCGGCGGGTGTGTCTGGGCGCCTATGCGCGACAGGACGTCCCGTTCGAGACGCTGGTGGAGGCGCTGCGCCCGCCGCGTGACTTGAGTCGCTCGCCGCTGTTCCAGGTGATGTTCGTCATCCAGGGGCCGCGCTCGCTGCCGTCGCTGCCGGGGTTGGTGGAGCAGGAGGTGGCCTTCGACTCCGGCATGTCGAAGTTCGACCTCATCTGCTTCCTGCGCGAGACGCCCGAGGGGTGGG
>NZ_SRLW01000689.1:0-606 GCF_006518215.1 Myxococcus sp. AB025B | reverse complement strand
CCCCGCGCCCACGCCGCCCGTCGCCGCCCCCGCGCCGCCGGCGGAGGACGCGAACGAGGGGCTGTCGCGTGCCCGCCGCGCCGCGGGGCTCGCCGCGCTGGAGGACCGCGACTACGACATCGCCGTCCGCGAGTTCACCGAGGCCCTGAGCCTGCGCAGGTCTCCCGGCGGCGACCTGGTCGAGCTGCTGCGCATCGCCACGGACCTCCAGTCCCGCGAGCGCGACCGGGCGCGCGTGGAGCCCGCCAGGCCGGCGCGGGAGCCCGCCGTCACGAGGACGCCGCCGCGCGCGAAGCCCTCTCGCGCGAGTCCGTCCCGGGCGAGCCCGCAGCACACCAAGGAGGAGCCACCCCCGGTGCTCGAGGAGCCGCGCAACGGGCTGTTGCTGGTGACCTCCACGCCTCCGGGGCTGGTGGTGCAGGTGGACGGCAAGGCGGTGGACATGACGCCCGCGCGGCTGCCGCTGCGGCCGGGCACCTACCGCGTGGCGCTCGCGCAGGGAGAGCGCCGGTTGATGGAGGAGACGGTGGTGTTGGAGGAGGACGGGGTGCACTCCCTCAACCGGGATGTGAGCGAGCAGCTGGCGCCCCCCGCCCCTCCGCGCCC
>NZ_SRLW01000688.1:0-611 GCF_006518215.1 Myxococcus sp. AB025B | reverse complement strand
GGAGGGAGGCCTGACCGTGGGGCGCACCAACCTCGAGGACATGACCTACAAGAGTGGCGCCGGCGGCCCTGGCGGAAAGGGCGGCAACGGAGGCGCGGGCGGGCCTGGCGGCGGTGGCGGCGGCGGCCCCTCGGTGGGCATCTGGTGCACACGCGCCCAGGTGACGCAGGGCGACGCGGGGACGACCATCACCCAGGGTCCGGGCGGCGATGGCGGACCGAGCGAGGGCCCTGCGGGCGAACCCGGCGCGTCGGTGCAGACGTTGGGCTGCCCGACCTCGCCGTGAGGGACATCCGTCGGCTGCCCGACGCTGGAGGGGCGTCGGGGGCACTTGGGGTGTGCGTCGCCTGAACGCTCGCCCTGCACCCAGGTCCGAAGCCCATCGCGTCCCCCCCCCCGGTCTTGCTACGCTGGCCTTTCTTCCCGAGATGGCTTCCGAGCTGAACTGCGAAACCTGTGGTCTCCCCGTCCCCGCCGACACCGGTGTGTGCCCGCGGGATGGCACCGTGGCACTCGCTGCGTTCCACGTCCCACCGCCGGCACCGGCATCGCCGGGGGCCGACGAGCCGAAGGTCATCGTGCAGAGCACCCTGGAGGCCTCGGTGGAGTCC
>NZ_SRLW01000687.1:0-632 GCF_006518215.1 Myxococcus sp. AB025B | reverse complement strand
GAGTGGGACGATTCTCCCGTCGACGCGGACGGTGGCGCCCGGGGGGACGGGGGCGAGGGCCATCTTGGCGACGCGGCCGTTGATGGTGACGCGGCCGGCGTTGATGGCGTCCTCGGCCTCCTTCTGGGGGAACACGCCCGCGCGTGCGAGGGCGCGAGACAGCCAGTCCGGCTTCTCCTTGCCCTCCCAGCGTTGGTGTTGCGGGGGCTTGGTCTTGTCGGGCTTGCGCGGCATGGGCTTCCAGAGGGGACGATGGAGTCGGGCGTCATATCATCGTCACCTGGAGCGCGTGGCGCCTCCGTGACGCCGCTGGCCCGCGTAGAGTCTGGGATATGACCGCTCGTGCCGGGAATCCGTCTGTCGGGGATGAATCACGGATGCATCCGTTGGATGCGTTCATGGCCGCCCTGGCCAGTCGTCGGCTGTTCTGTGACGGCTGGGGGGATGAGGAGACCTTCGCGGGGGCGCCGTTGTCGGGGCGGCTGGCGGCGACAGTGTCGCCGCTGGAGGTCCGCTGGGGCGCGGAGCAGGCGACGGGGCGTCGAAGGTTCCGGGATGGGGCGTTCGATTCGCCGTGGGTGGCGTTGCCGTCGGAGGTGCGGTTGGGCTCGGTGCGATGGATGACGTCCGAG
>NZ_SRLW01000686.1:0-653 GCF_006518215.1 Myxococcus sp. AB025B | reverse complement strand
CCACCCGCACCCACACCGACCTCGCCGGAGGGGGCTCCCGAGGGGGCCTCGCCCACGCCGCCGGTCGATTCGGGCGCGGACTCGGGGACGACTCCCTGAGAGGGGCGTGCAACATCCGTCCTCCCAGGTCCGATTCGAGGTGCTCCGTACGGAGCGTCTCCGGACCTGGGACTCAGTGTTGTGAGGAGAACGTGACGGAGACCGTTGGAGATCGATCATAGATTGCAAGGGACGGACCTACCCAAGCACTAGATCTCGCGTTGACACCAACGGGTGCCCCCCATACCTTGTGCCCGGTCGACGACGCCCCACCATTCCGGTGGCGTCCCAAAGGGCTCAGGGAGGGGTTGTGGTTTCTTTACACACAGCAATCTACCCCGTATGTCGCCTGTGCCCTCGGGTCTCCTTGAGACCGTAGGTCCGCGGCGGTAGAGCGGGCCTTCTTCCCTACACATCCGTGCAGTTGTTTTCGTGGCCCGGGAAACCCCTCCCAGGGCAAGCTCCCCGCTTGTCCCTGTGGCCACGCCATCGCCATTTTGGAGTGAGCCGCTCGTGAACTTCGAGACGCCCGTGAAGCCCGCCTCCGCGCCCGGTCCGGATTGGCCGGGGGTGGCGGGCGGAACGGGCATGGGCGCGGAGGCGGGCTTCACGGG
>NZ_SRLW01000685.1:0-402 GCF_006518215.1 Myxococcus sp. AB025B | reverse complement strand
TCGCGGGTCGACTCCCAGGCAAGGCAGGCATCGTCGACCCCACGCTGGCCCGACAGCACTTCGAGGCCGCCCTGACCACGCACGCCTTCCACCATCCCACGTACGACGTGGCGGACTTCCAGCTCGAGCAGCTCGCCCGGGCACCGTCGGCCGAGACGCCCTGAGCGCCGTTGCGCAAGAAGCACGGCTCCGGGGTGATGCCGTGACGCGGGCTGCGAAGGGAGCACGGATGCGGCTGGGAACGATGGCGACACTCACCGGGCTGCTCTGTGCTTGCGGCACGGGCCTCCAGAGCGCTCCTCCGGACGCGGGGGCGGCACCGAAGGAGGAGACCCTCCCGCCCATCACCCTGGAAGAAATCGCGGTGACGGAGCATGAGGACGGCACCCTCACCGTTCGCGT
>NZ_SRLW01000684.1:0-658 GCF_006518215.1 Myxococcus sp. AB025B | reverse complement strand
GCCCGCCCCCGTCTCCACCTACGGCCGCAGCAAGCTGGGGGGCGAGGAGGCCGTGCGCGAGCTGGCGGACAAGGTGCCGTCCGTCATCGTCCGTCCGCCCATGGTCTATGGGCCGGGCGACGTGGAGTTCATCCCCTCCGTCATTCCCATGGCGAAGAGCGGCGTCGCGCTGAAGAGCGGCTTCGGCCCCAAGCGCTACTCGCTCATCCACGTGGATGACCTGAACACCGCGCTGCTCGCGGCCGCCGAGCGCGGGCCGACGCTCGACAAGGCCGACGCGGCGCGCGGCGTGTACACCGTGTCCGACGGTCGCGAGTACACCTGGGAGGACGTCTGCGCCGCGGTGGCCCGGGCCCTGGGCCGCAGGCCCCCCACCGTGCTGCCCGTGCCCGACACCGTCGGCTACTTCCTGGGCCTGGGCTCCGAGGCCATGGCCCGCCTGCGCGGCACCGTGCCCATCCTCAACCGCGACAAGGTTCGCGAGATGAAGTGCGCCGCGTGGACGTGCACCACCGAGCGCGCCACCCAGGAGCTGGGCTTCGCGCCCACCATCCCCCTGGACCAGGGACTCGTCGGGACGCTCGCGTCCTACGGCCACACCGTCGCCCACTCCTGAAGTCGCCCTCCCCTGGAGCGGTGGCAGAGGAGGCTGGAGGCC
>NZ_SRLW01000683.1:0-663 GCF_006518215.1 Myxococcus sp. AB025B | reverse complement strand
GGTGAACAGCGTCGTCATCGCCTGGTAGAGGAACGAGCGTCGACGCTCGGCCTGCTCCACCTCCGCGCGCGCCAGCTGCTCCAGCTCCAGCGCGCGCGAGTACACCGCCTCCGCCTCCGTCAGCGGCCGCGCCGTCACCAGCACCAGGCCCTGCTCGCTGTCGGACGCGGGCAGCGGGGTGAGCACCAGCGCGTGCCGCCGCAGGCCCGAGTCCATGGGCCAGGGCAGCTCCACCGTGACGCTGTCCCCCAGCGACGAGGCCCGCGCTCGCGCGGACTCCAGCCTCGCGGCGTCCTCGACCGGCAGGCCCAGCTCACTCCAGCTCCGGCCCACCAGCCCCTCGGGCCCCTGGCCGAAGGCCCGCGCGCCCGAGGCGCTCGTCGCCATGAGTCGCCCCACCGCGTCCAGGACGTAGGCGGGGTCGGGGAGCGCCATGAAGGCGGACAGGAAGGAAGGCAGGGGTGTGCTCATTGGAACGAGGGGATGGGCCTGATGGGATATTGACACCCCTCGACACGAAGACCATTCCTCCGTGTCCAGTCAGGCTCCAAGATTTAACAAGCGGATATTATGGCTCACCCCGACTGCGGGCCTGCCCGGACGGCGAGCGTCAGTCGGGAAGGCAGCGAGGCCAGGGAGACGACCTCGTCCGCCAGCCCCGCC
>NZ_SRLW01000682.1:0-677 GCF_006518215.1 Myxococcus sp. AB025B | reverse complement strand
CTGTGGGGGCACGGTGGGCAGGCGTTGGGGGAGGACGGGCGCGTGTTGTTGGACACGGAGGCGGGGCGCGAGGCGCTCGGGTATCTGCGCGGGTTGCTGACGCGCGGGGTGTCTCCGGAGACGGTGATGGGGTTCGGCGAGGAGGAGGCTCGGCGCGTGTTCCAGGAGGGGCGCGCGGTGTTCATGCGCAACTGGCCGTATGCGTGGAGCGAGGCGCAGAAGGAGGGCTCGCCGATTCGGGGGAAGGTGGGCATGGCGCCCCTGCCCACGGTGAGCGGGGAGCCTGGGTTCGGGACGCTGGGTGGGTATCAGCTCGCGGTGAACGCGAAGGTGTCACCGGAGCGCAGGAGGCTCGCGGAGAAGCTCATCGCGCACCTGACGTCGCCGGAGGCGAACCTGGTGCTGGCGGTGCACTACGCGCGCAACCCGCCGAGGGCGGCGGTGTATGACGATGCGAGGTTGAAACAGGGCTCACCGTTCATCGCGAGCCTGCGGGAGATGGTGGAGCGCGCGCGGCCCCGGCCGGTGACGCCGTACTACAACCTGATTTCGGATGTGTTGCAGAGCGAGTTCTCCGCGGCGGTGGCGGGGATTCGCACGCCCGAGGAGGCACTGGGGCGCGCGCAGAAGCAGGTGGACCACCTGATGGGGGAGGGGCGATGAGCGGGCTCGCGGTG
>NZ_SRLW01000681.1:0-426 GCF_006518215.1 Myxococcus sp. AB025B | reverse complement strand
CCGGTGGTGGGCATCACCACCACGACGACGGCCGTCCAGCTGCGCCAGGCCGGCGCCCTCTGGACGCTCCCGGACTTCACCACCTTCCCGCCCGAGCTGGAGGCCCGCCTCTTCGGCGCGGGCGCCTGAGGGCTCCGAGCACCCACCCTCTTGCCTCGTCAAAAGGGAGCCAGCCGGGAGGACGTTGTGTAGTGTTGCGCGCCGCATGACGTCCGCAGCCAAACTCAAGCTTCCCTCGGGCCCGTCGCGGCACGTGTACGACGTCATCGTGCTGGGCAGCCAGCTCGGTGGCGCGCTCGCCGCGGCGCTGCTGGCCAAGCGCAGCCACCGCGTCCTCTGGGTCGAGCACGACGGCATGGGCCCGGGCTACGAGCACGGCGGCTACGTGCTCCCCTATGCGCCCTTCGTCGCGCCCCCGCTCAAGGC
>NZ_SRLW01000680.1:0-704 GCF_006518215.1 Myxococcus sp. AB025B | reverse complement strand
GGCGGGGTGGGATTGAACATCATCCAGGGCGCGGTGATTGCCGGCGCCGAGCGAATCATCGCGGTGGACGTGCACCCGAAGAAGCTGGAGTTCGCCAAGGTCTTCGGGGCAACGGACGTCATCGACGCGACGAGCGTGGACCCGGTGGTGGGCATCCGCGAGCTGACGCGCGGTCGGGGCGCGGACTATGCGTACGAAGCGGTGGGCCGCAAGGAGACCATCGAGCAGGCCTACCAGTGCACGCGTAAGGCGGGGACGTGCGTCGTCGTCGGCGTGGGGAGCGTGAAGGAGCAGATCTCCCTCAACGTCTTCGTGCTGCCGCTGTTCGAGAAGCGGCTGCTCGGCTCCTGGTTCGGCACGGCGGACGTGCACCGGGACATGCCTCGGCTCTTGGACCTCTACAAGCAGAAGAAGCTCAAGCTGGATGAGCTGGTGACGACGACCTACAAGCTGGACCAGCTCGACCAGGCCTTCACGGACATGAAGAACGGAGTGAATGCCCGGGGCGTGGTCTTGTTCTGAGGAAGTCGATGGAAGACGGCCCGCGGAGGTGGGCCGTCTTCTTGTGACACACGTCCTAGAGCGCCGATCAGGTTACGGCGAGGGAGCAGGCAAGCGGTAGGGGATCGACTCGGGCTGTGGTCGCGTGATCAGGTCGCCACCTTCGGAGGTGGCGCATGGAACGCTGGAAGCCGGCTGTGGAG
>NZ_SRLW01000067.1:0-37870 GCF_006518215.1 Myxococcus sp. AB025B | reverse complement strand
GTGGTGGAGACGGAGGGCGAGGGGGACGAGCGCGGCGGGCCTCGAGCGCTTGAAGGTCGTCTCCCGGGCGGGGCTGTCGCCGCGGTGTGGTCTCGCGCTGGTGGAGGTGGAGGGGCGCGACTTCCTGGTGACCTTTGGGGATGCGTTCGCGCACGTGCATGCGCTGCCCGAGCGGCGACAGGCGGCTCCGTTCGTCCTGGCGCCGGCCCGTCGGCCTCGTCCGGGACGTGGGATGCGCAGGGGGATGCGGTCATGAGCGGCGGACTGGGCTGGCTCGTGCCGGTGGTCGCCGCGGCGTCCCCGGAAGGGATGCTCGGTCAGCAGTCCTACGCGGGCAGTCCGCTGTCGATGATGGGGATGCTCGCGCTGATGTCGCTCTTGCCGTTCGCGGTGCTGATGCTGACGAGCTTCTCGAAAATCGCGGTGGTGTTGTCGCTGGCGCGCTCGGCCATGGGGACGCAGCAGGCGCCGCCGACTTTGGTGCTGACGGGGCTGGCGGCGGTGCTGACGGGCCACATCATGGCCTCGGTGATGGAGCGGATGTACGACGCGGGGCAGCTCGCCTACCAGGAGCTCGAGTCCGGCTCCGGGGCGCGGATTCTCGACTCGGCCGCTCGGGTGGCCGAGCCCCTGCGCGAGTTCCTGGTGAAGCATGGCAGCGCCGAGGAGCGGGCCCGCTTCGTGGACCTGGCGCGTGAGCTGCGGCCGCCGGAGGAGGCGGAGGTGGTCCAGGAGACGGACCTCTTCGTCATCATCCCGGCCTTCGTCATCACCGAGCTGAAGGAGGCCTTCCAGATTGGCTTCCTCGTCTTCCTCCCGTTCCTGGTGCTCGACATGGTCATCGCCAACGTGTTGCTCGCGCTGGGGATGCAGACGCTGTCCCCCAGTCAGGTGAGCCTGCCCTTCAAGATCCTCCTCTTCGTGGCCGTGGATGGCTGGTCGCTGCTCGCGCGCGGCCTCATCCTCGGATACCGGTGATGCGATGACCCAGGACGTGTTGCTGTCGCTGGGCCGTGAGGCCTTGTTGTTGATGGTGCTCGCGTCGCTGCCGCCCGTCGGGGCCAGCCTGCTGGTGGGCTTCCTGTCGGGGCTGTTCCAGGCGACGACGCAGCTGCAGGAGAGCACGCTGTCGGTGGTGCCCAAGCTGTGCGCGGCGGTGTTCGCCCTGGTGCTCGCGGGGCCGTGGATCGCCGCCCAGCTCACGCGCTTCACCCAGCAGCTCCTGACGCTCATCGCCGAGGTCTCGGTATGAACCTGGAGCTGGTTCGCACGTCGCTGGAGGCGCTCGGGCCGGACGCCGCCGTGGTGGCGCTGTGCTGCGCGCGGCTCGTGCCCGTGGCCTTCCTGTGCCCCGTGCTGGGTGGGCAGGCCACGCCGCCGACGGTGCGGTTGGGGCTGGTGCTCTCCCTGGCGTTGTTCCTCCGCGTGGAGGGAGGCGTGGAGTTGCCGGCGCCGGTGACGTCGTCGTGGACGCTGGCGGGCTGGTTGCTGCGGGAGCTGGCCTATGGCGTGTCGGTGGGGATGGTCTCCGCGCTGCCGTTCGACGCGGCGCGGATGGGGGGACGGTTCATCGACCTGTTGAGGGGCACGTCCGCGGAGGCGAGCCTGCCGGTGTCGGGGAGCCGCGAGTCCGCCACGGGCGAAGGGTTGCATCAACTGCTCGTGGGGCTGGTGATGTCGGGCGCGGTGGCGCCGCTCGTGTTCGGCGCCTGGGTGCGTGGGTTCGGCGTGGTGGGGTTGGGGGCCTTCGTGCCGACGGAGGCCGCGACGCTGCACGTGGTCGTGCTCGCGGGAGGCGCGCTGGCCACGGGCCTGGCGGTGGGCGCGCCGATGGCGGCGGCGATGCTGACGGTGGATTGCTTCCTGGCCATGGCGTCGCGCGCGGCGCCGCAGCTGAACCTGCAGGAGCTGGGAGCGCCGCTGCGCATCCTGGGGGGCGGCGCGGTGTTGTGGTTGGGGACGGGCGTGTTGTGTGAGCGATTGCTGGCGGAAGTCGTCTCCACGGGCGGGGCGCTCTCGGTGTTGGGGGAGCTGGCGCGATGAGTGGGGAGAAGACGGAGCAGCCCTCCGCGAAGCGCCTGCGCGAGGCTCGCCGCAAGGGACAGATTCCGCGCAGCCGACTGTTGTCCTCCAGCGCGGTGACGTTGGGAGGCGTGCTCGGCTTCATGGCGGGCTCGGCGCCGCAGGTGGCGCGGCTGCGGGACTGGACGTCGCGGTTGTTCCTCGAGCAGCAGGGGGCGGGCGCCTGGGAGGAGGGGCTCTGGATTTTCATGGGCATGAGCGGGCCCGTGCTCGGCGGCGCGCTCATCGCGTCGCTGGGCGTCAGCGTGGCCACCGTGGGGTTCGAGATGAATCCCGAGCACGTGGCGCCCCAGTGGGCGCGTGTCAGCCCCGCGGCTGGGATGAAGCGGCTGTTCAGCGTGAAGCCGTGGCTGGAGCTGGGCAAGGCGCTGGTCGTGGTGGCCGTGGTCGCGATGTTCGTGTGGAGCGAGGTGGAGGAGCTGGGGCCAGAGGTGCTGCGGACCGCGTGGCTCGCGGGCGGCGAGGGGCTGCCGCTCATGCTGGGTCGCATCGAGGGGCTGGTGCACACCCTGGCCTGGGTGCTGGTGGTGTTGGGAGTGGGGGACTACCTGCTCGCTCGACGGAGCCACTTTCGTGAGCTGCGGATGAGCCGGGAGGAGCTCAAGCGCGAGCACAAGGAGAGCGAGGGAGACCCGCGCCACAAGGGACAGCGCAAGGCGTTGCACCGGCAGCTCGCGCAGGGCGGACCGGCTCGGGGCGTGGCCCGGGCCACCGCGGTGGTCGTCAATCCCACGCATCTCGCGGTGGCGCTCCGTTACGACACCCAGGAGTGCGAGGCGCCCTACCTCGTCGCGAAGGCGCGTGAGGAGGAGGCGCTCGCGCTGCGCGAGGAGGCACGTCGGCTCGGCATTCCCGTGGTGCGGGACGTGCCGCTGGCGCGGAGCCTCAT
Organism: Myxococcus sp. AB025B; assembly: GCF_006518215.1. Classification (NCBI taxonomy): domain Bacteria; kingdom Pseudomonadati; phylum Myxococcota; class Myxococcia; order Myxococcales; family Myxococcaceae; genus Myxococcus; species Myxococcus sp. AB025B. The sequence continues at coordinate 34,899 of NZ_SRLW01000067.1, read as the reverse complement.
CCACTACGACCTGGGGGAGCCCATCCCCGAGGAGCTGTACCAGGCGGCGGCGGTCGTCCTCCGCACGGCGATGGAAGCGCGGGACGCGGACGAATCACCTCGGAGACGGACTTCATGAAGGCCCTGACGTCGTGGTTGTCGAAGGTGAAGAGCTCATCGGACCTGGTTCTCGCGGTGGCGATGGCCGCCGTGCTGGGCGCGCTCATCATCCCCCTGCCGGCGTGGGTGCTGGACGTGGGCCTGGCGCTGAACCTGGCGGCGGGTGTGGCGCTGCTGGTGGCGGCGCTGCGGGCGAAGGACGCGCTGAAGGTGACGTCCTTCCCGACGTTGCTGTTGTTCACCACGCTGTTCCGACTGGCGCTCAATGTCTCGTCCACGCGGCTGGCGCTCGCGGAGGGGCACGCGGGCGACGTCATCCAGGCGTTCGGTGAGTTCGTGGTGCAGGGGGACTACGTGGTCGGCGGCGTGGTGTTCGCCATCCTCTCGCTGGTGCAGTTCCTGGTGGTGGCGAAGGGCGCGGAGCGTGTCGCGGAGGTGTCCGCCCGGTTCACCCTGGACGCGATGCCAGGCAAGCAGATGTCCATCGACGCGGACCTGCGCGCGGGGGCCATCGACCAGGCTCAGGCCCGCAAGCGCCGGAGGGATTTGGAGCGCGAGTCTCAGATGTTCGGCGCGATGGACGGGGCCATGAAGTTCGTGAAGGGCGACGTCATCGCGGGCCTCGTCATCGTCGCGGTGAACCTGCTCGGTGGCTCGCTCATCGGAGTCTTGCAGGGAGGGTTGTCGCTCTCCGAGGCGGCCGCGACGTTCGCGCTCATCGCCATCGGCGACGGGCTCGTGTCTCAGGTGCCCTCGCTCTGCATCACCGTGGCGGCGGGGCTCGTCGTCACGCGGGTGGCCTCGGAGCGCGAGGAGGACTCGCTGGGCGCGGAGATTGGCGCGCAGTTCTTCGGCGAGGCCCGGACGCTCTGGGTCGTCGCGGGACTGTGTGGCGTCCTCGCGCTGATGCCGGGCATGCCGCACCTGACGTTCCTGGTGCTGGCGGCGGCCCTGGCGGGACTCGGGTACGCCCTGTCACGCGGCGCGGCCCGTCCGGTGGCGGCAAGCGAGTCGGAGGCGTCGGGCGAGAAGGTGGGGGCTTCCGGGAAGGAAGCGGCCCCGCCGATGAGCGCGGCGCTCCCCGTGGGTGTGTCCCCGCTCACCCTGGACCTCGCGCCGGACCTGACGGTGCTGACGCAGTCCTCCGGGGGGGCGTTCGTGCATGAACAGCTCAACGCGGTTCGGGACGAGCTCTTCTTCGAGCTGGGCATCCGTGTCCCCGGCATCCGCGTGAGGACCCAGGCCGCCTATCTGTCTCCGGGGGAGTATCGAATCCTGGTGGACGAGGTCCCCGCGGGCGGCGGGCAGCTGACGCCGGGCGTGCTCTATGCGCAGGCACCTCCGGAGGAGCTCGCGTTCCTCCAGGTGAAGGCGGAGCCGGCGGTGGAGCCCTCGACGGGGAGGAGCATCAGTCGGATTCCGGAGTCGGGCCGCGGCCCGGTGGAGCTCGCCCAGGTCCAGGTGCTGCGCCCCGAGGCGCTGCTCGCCGAGCACCTGCGTGCCGTGCTGCGGAGCCGGGCGGCGGAGCTGTTGGGGCTCCAGGATGTCCAGGGACTCCTGGAGGGGCTGGAGCCGCGTGCGCCGATGCTGGTGAAAGAGGCGCTCCAGAAGGTGCCGTTGCCGCTCTTGACGGACGTGCTGCGCAAGCTGCTCCAGGAGGGCGTGAGCATCCGGGACTTGAGGGCCATCCTGGAGGCGCTCGTGTCACCCACCACCGAGGGGGACGCCACCGCGCTCGCCGAGCGCTGCCGACAGGCCCTGCGTCGCTATCTCAGCCACAAGTTCGCGCCCACGGGGCCGCTGTATGCGTACCTGGTGGACCCCGAGGTGGAGGAGATTCTCCGGGCCGCCGGGCCCAGGGGGCTCGCGCCGGACCCGGAGCGGGTGGCGGAAATCCTGGAGGGGGTGCGTCAGGTCGCGACAGGCGGGAAGGCCGTGCTGCTCACCGCGCCGGATGTGCGCAGGTCCCTGCGCAGGCTGTGCGAGGGGGCGTTCCCGGACGTGGCGGTGCTCACCTACGGCGAGTTGGATGGCGCCCTGCAGATTCGTCCCATCGGTCGGCTGTCGCCGGTGTCCCATGGGATGTGAGGGTGGGTCAGAGGCCGGTGCCGGTGCTGCCGGGGCCCTTGCTCTCAGGGGACGCCAGGTCCGCCTGGGCCTGCTGGGGCGCGGGGCGGTTGACCCTGTCGCGCAGCTCCTTGCCCGTGCGGAAGAGCAGGCCCCGCTTGGGCTTCACCGGGATGACCTGGCCCGTCTTCGGGTTGCGACCCTGGTAGCCCTGGTAGTTCTTCACGTGGAAGGCACCGAGGCCGCGAATCTCGATGTTCTCGCCGCGACAGAGGGCATCCTTCATCGACTCGAAAATCGTCTCGATGGTGGCCTCAGCCTGCTTCTGCGTCACGCCCCGCTTGGCCACGAGGATGTTGATCAGATCGGACTTGAGCATCGGACGCTCCCGCAAACCCGGTGACCCCTTCGCAACAGGGCACTCTGGCCCGTGGTCGAATCAGGAAAACATAACAGAACGCGCCGGCACTGCAAGCAGGGTGGACTCCCAACCACCTAGAAACTTTACGGATTTCCGCTGGCTGCCATTCGGGGGGGCTCCGAGGGGGCCTCCTGGGCGACTTCGGGCCGCAGGGGCGCCACCAGGTCCGTCCAGCGCGTGCGTCGCAGGCGCTCGACGCCGAGGCAGTCCGCCTCCTGGAAGAAGTGCTCCACCTGCTCGAAGCCGGTGGCCTTGGGGCCATCCCAGGTGTCCACCCCGCCGGAGATCATCACCCCGTGCACGGCGAGGGTGGTGTCGGCCAGGGTGAGGGAGGCGGGGTCCCTGGCGGGCCTCAAGCCCCCCCGGCGCAGGCGCTCCAGGAGACCGGCGGTGACCATGCGGTCGACCACCTCGTGGACGAGCGACTCGGGGACGCGAAGCCGGGTCGCCAGCACCCGGGGCGTGGGAGCCGGGCCTCCGTCCACCCACGTCAGCGTCGTCTCCTGGGCGATGCGCGAGGCGACCAGCTCATGGGCGCGCGGGTGGGTGCCGAAGGCGAAGAGGGAGTCGCGGAAGGCGGTGTGCTCGACGGCGTAGGCGAGCCGCGCTCCGAAGAGGAGCACGAGCCAGCTGACGTAGACCCAGGCGAGGAAGAGGGGCAGGGCGCTCAGCGAGGCGTAGAGCAGGTTGTAGCGGAAGCTGCGCGCGGCGAACTCGGCGTACACCGACTTGGCCAGGATCCAACCCAGGCCCGCGACCAGTCCCCCCGCCAGGGCGGAGCGGACCCGGACATGGGCGTAGGGGGTCCAGAAGTAGAGCAGCGTCAGGCCCACCACCGCGATGAGGGTGGTGCCCAGCGCGATGAGGACGCTGGCGAAGGGCAGGCTCTGGAGGACGCCGCGCACCGCCCGCGTCCCGGTGAGGGAGGCCGCGAGGAAGACGGGGCCCAACAGGAGCAGGCCCGAGTAGATGAGCAGCCGGGTGCCCCAGGGGCGCTGACGGCGGATGCCCCACAGCTCGTTCACCGCGCCGTCGATGTGGCGCAGCAGGGAGCCCGCGGACAGGAGGATGGCCAGGAAGCCGACGCTGCCGATGGCCACGGAGTTGCTCTGCTCGAGGAGCTGGTTGAGCACTGCGGCGGACTTCTCCTGGACGCCGGGGGCGAGCATCTCCCGGACGACGAAGCGCAGCCGCTCCTCGAAGCGGTCCTGGTGGAACGCGTTGAGCAGGACGAGGCCCACCGTCAACAGCGGCACCAGCGAGAACATGCTGATGTAGGTGAGCGCGGCGGCGCGGAGCCGGAGGTTCTCTCCGCGAAAGCCCTGGGCCACGGTCCTCGCGGCGAGGAACGTGTCGGTCGCGAAGCGGCCCACCTGGGTTGCCTGCGCGGGTTCCCAGACGCGCAGCGCCCAGTCACGGGCTCGCTCGCGCGTGCTCCGCCACCACGACGCTGGAGTCGAGGGCGTGGCCAACCTCAGGCGCCCCTGCCCATGCGCTGGCGCCCCGCGCGGTGGCACGGTGGACGGTGAGGGCGCTGGGGCGGAGCGGAGGTGGGGGGCATACGAGGCGGAAGCAGACCGGGAGCCGACGACGCTCCGCGATATGGAGTCGCAAGGCTAGCCAAACCGGGACCTCCAGGGCCAGCCCACCTCCTGATGGAGATGCGCCTGTCGCGGCACATGGACCGACATCCAGGAGCCCTCGTGCGCCCCATGGGGCTGGATGCAGGCCTCATCGTTGAGGTGGGAGAGGGGCGCGACCTGCGGCACGGGACGTCGGTGCGTGATTCGACGGCGCCTGTTCCCACGGCGCGATTCTTCCGGCTCCTGACCGAGGCTTGGGGCCACGCGGAGCCAGATGGCTGGCCCTCTCTGCCGGAGGTTTGGACCTGGCACCGCGCCCAGTCCACTTTGTACCCGTGAAGGGGCGGCCGTTCGGGCCCGTGATGCCAGAGGAGGGGGCTGCCGTTCCAATCCGGAGGGTGAGGAAGTGGGCCGCTACGGAGCCCACTCCACTTGGCTTCCATGGGATGGCTGATGCTGGGGGAGAAGGGCGGTCGTCGAGACGCCGCCCCACCTCACCTCGCGGAATCAGGTCGAGCTACCGCCCGACGGCTCCGAGCCACCCTGGCCCGATGCCGGAGGCGTCGAGCCACCACTGCTCTCGCCGCCGTTGCCTCCCGCGGAGCCCTGGTTGCCACCGCGCTCGCCACGCTCGCCGCCCCGGTCACCGCGCTCGCCGCCTTGTTCGCCGCGAGGACGGTCACCGCGCTCGCCGCCTTGTTCGCCGCGAGGACGGTCACCGCGCTCGCCGCCTTGTTCGCCGCGAGGACGGTCACCGCGCTCGCCGCCTTGTTCGCCGCGAGGACGGTCACCGCGCTCGCCGCCTTGTTCGCCGCGAGGACGGTCACCGCGCTCGCCGCCTTGTTCGCCGCGAGGACGGTCACCGCGCTCGCCGCCTTGTTCGCCGCGAGGACGGTCACCGCGCTCGCCGCCTTGTTCGCCGCGAGGACGGTCACCGCGCTCGCCACGCTCGCCGCCCCGGTCACCGCGCTCGCCGCCTTGTTCGCCGCGAGGACGGTCACCGCGCTCGCCCCGTGGGCCGCGGTCACCACGCTCACCGCGTTCGCCGCGCTCACCGCCACCACGCTCACCCCGGTCCCCACGCTCACCCCCCCGCTCACCGCGAGGACGGTCTCCGCCACGGTCCGGACGACGGCCGTCACGTCGGTCATCGCGCCGGTCTCCGCCGCCGCCACCGCCGCCGCCCCGGTCCCTGTCGCGATCCCTGCCGCCACCACCGCCCCGGCGGTTCTGGTCCTGCCGCCCGAAGCCGCCGCTGTCCGGCTTGCGCTGCTGCATCGCCAGCTCGCCGTCACCCGAGCCCGGGGACGAGGCCACCTTGTGCTCGGGGCCCGTCGCCGAGCGTCCGTAGATGTCGTACTGCTCGCGGTGGTAGTTCTGCTGCGCCTTGACCTGGATGGACTTGTTGTAGCGGTCCATCAGGTGCCGCAGCTCGTTGCGCTCCTCGCCCTGGAGCAGGCGCGCCACCTCCGCGTTGCAGTTGATGACCAGCGTGGAGTCCTTGTAGCCCGGCGCCTCCCGGCGAATCTCCCGGAAGATTTCATACGCCACCGTCGTCGCCGTCTTCACGAAGCCGTTGCCGTCGCAGTACGGGCAGTCCTCGTGCAGCACCCGGCCGATGGACTCGCGCACGCGCTTGCGCGTCATCTCCACCAGGCCCAGCTCGGAGATGCGCAGCACGTTGGTCTTCGCCTTGTCGCGCCCCAGCGCCTCCTGCAGCGCCTTGAAGACCTTGTCCCGGTTCTGCGCCTTCTCCATGTCGATGAAGTCGCAGATGATGATGCCGCCGATGTTGCGCAGCCGGAGCTGGTACACAATCTCCTTGGCCGCCTCGACGTTGATCTTGGTGATGGTCTCCTCGAGGCTCTTCTTGCCGACGTAGCGTCCCGAGTTGACGTCGATGGCCGTGAGCGCCTCGGCCTGGTCGATGATGAGGTAGCCGCCGCTCTTCAGCCACACCTTGCGCTGGGTGGCCCGCTGCAGCTCCTGCTCGATGCCGTACGCGTCGAAGACGGTGTCGTCACCCTCGTGCAGCGCCACCCGGTCGCGCAGCGCCGGGTCCTGCGCCGTCACGAAGCCCAGGATGCGCTCGTACTCCTCGCGGTCGTCGACGACCAGCTTCTCCACGTCGTGCGCGAACAAGTCGCGCGTGGCGCGCAGGATGAGGTCCAGGTCCGGATGCAGGAGGCCAGGGCCGCCCCGCTTCTCGTTCTTGCGCACCACCTGGTTCCACACCTCGATGAGGAACCGGATGTCGCTCTCGAGCTTCTCCTGCGGAACGTTCTCCGCCACCGTGCGCACGATGAAGCCCGTGCCGGGCGGACGCAGCCGGTCCACGATTTCTCGCAGCCGCCGGCGCTCCTTCTCGTTGGAGATGCGGCGGCTGATGCCCACGTGGTCCACCGTGGGCATGAACACCAGCTGACGGCCCGGAATCGAGATGTGCGAGGTGAGGCGCGCGCCCTTCGTGCCGATGGGGTCCTTGGAAATCTGGACCACCACCTCCTGGCCCACCTTCAGCAAGTCCTCGATCTTGTCCGTCCGGCGCTGCTTGACCTTCTCCTTGCCGTTGCCGTCGTCATCGCGCTTGTCGCGGCGCTTCTCGTCCTGCTTGTGACGGCCCTTGTCCTTGTCCTTCTCCCGGCCGCGCGGCTCGCGCGCCTCCCGGGCCTCGCGCGGCGTGCGGCGCTCACCGGAGACCTCGGCGGGACGGGCCACGGCCAGCGCGCCCTCCTCACCGGCGGGCGGCGGAATCAGCTCGCTCAGCGCGGTGGCCGCGGCCGGCGGCGGCTCGGGCTGCTGCTGCGCCGCCGCCACACCGTCCTCGGACACCGCCGCCTGGGACGCGGCCTCGGCCGACTCCGACGCGGGGGAGGGGACCTCCTGCACCGCCACCGCCACGGACGCGGTCTCCACCGAGGCCGTCGCGCCCTCCACGGACACCGACACCTCGCTGGCCACCACCGTCACGGAAGGCTCGCTGGCGGACGGCGCGGCCTCGGACGTCGTCGGCGCGGCCTCGGCCACGGCGGACTCCGTCCCGGATGCCACCTCCACCGACGGCGCGTTCGCCGCCAGCTCCAGGCGGGTGTCCTTCGGCAGGCCCTCGAGGTGCGCGGGAGCCTCGGCCGACAGCTCCTCGACCTCCGCCTCCGCCGCGTGCTCCACGGGGTGGTGGTGCTGCGGACCCCCGTTCCGGGCGGCGGCCTCGGCGGCCTCGGCCTCGGACTCGGTGGGGACGTCGGGCGCGTCCTCGTGCTCGCCCTCGGTCAGCTCGAACTGCGCCCGGGCGAAGTCCGGGTCGTAGACGACGTCGCTGACGTAGAGGAACGCGGCCTTCTCCAGGCCGATGTCCACGAAGGCCGCCTGCATGCCGGGCAGCACCCGGACCACGCGACCCTTGTAGATGTTGCCGACGACGCCCTTGTCCTTCTTACGCTCGAGATAGAACTCCGCGATGTGCCCGTTCTCGACGAGCGCCACGCGGGTCTCCCGACCCGCGGCGTTGATGACGAGGATGCTGCTCATGGACGAATCCTGGACGCGCGCGCGGTAGGGCGGACCTCACCGGACGGGAGGCGGCAAGACGCCGCGCCTGCGTGCACGCTGCGAAAGGAGAGGCGGCCTCCGGAGGCCCTCCAGTCAGGACGTCCTCCCCGGTCTGTCCGGGAACGGCACACGTCACGCTGTCGAGGGCCAAGGGGACCACCGCCTGCTCCTCCGAGTTCAATTGCTCCGCTTTGCCACCGGCACCCTGCCGGGCGGAGCCTTGTCTTCAACCGCGTTCGAGGTCCTCCACCACGCGCGTGCCGCCCGCTCCTTCCTTCCACACCCGGTCGGTGCCCTGCAGTGGGTCACCTTGGGGGGGCGACTTGGAGCCCCGGCGCAGCCGACGCGCCCGGAGGTATCCGGGAACGCAACCCGTCAAAAATTCAAGACTGGGCGTGACCTCCGCCAATGCGGAGCGTCACACAAGCGCCCAGAAACACGGGGAGTTTTTCACGCCCCCGGCACACGTGTAAAGCCGAGAAACGGCATCCATCCACTGTCGGGCAGATGCCGGGTGCCTCCCTGGCAGGTCTCAGGCCTGGGCGGGGGCCTGCTTGCGGCCCTCGGGCTTGTCCAGCCGCCCGCGGGGCCTGCGCACCAGCCTCAGGCCCGTCCAGGTGGCGTCGATGGTGCAGATTTTGTTGTCCACCAGGCCGATGTCGAGCGCCGCCTGGCGCACGAAGTCCTCGGAGAGGGTCGTCTTGACGCCCTCGCCGCCGGGCCAGCAGACCCAGATGCCCCCGGTGAGGGCCATGGCGCGCGCCAGGGCGGGCAGCCGCTGCACCAGCTCCGTCGCGTCCTGGGAGAAGAAGAGGATGACATCCAGGCCCGTCTGCGCGGTGATGAGGAACTCCACCCCATCCGGCAGCGGATTGAGCTTCTGCACGAAGCCGCGCGGCGGGTTGATGACGGAGACCTTGGACCCGGCCCGGATGCCCAGCATGGCCGGCAGGGATGCCAGCGCGTAGGGCGTCATGATGTGCGCTCCACGATGAAGTGACGGTACTCGCCGGTGGCCTCGCCGTCCGTGCGCTCGACGCCGGTGACGCGCGCCTGCTCGGGACCTCGGTGACACCACCGGATGAACTCCTCCAGCATCTCAGGCTCTCCCTCCGCCACCGCCTCCAGCGAGCCCTCCGAGCGGTTCCTCACCCAGCCCGACAGCCCCAGGCGCGTGGCCTCCCCGCGGGCGCTCTCCCGGAAGAAGACGCCCTGCACCTTGCCCTGGATGCGCAGGGACACCCGCCTGGAACCGCTCATGAACCGAATGCCTCACCCTCTAGGCGTCCGCTCGCAACAGCCCGAGGAACGCTTCCTCATCCAGGATTCTTACCCCGAGTTCCTGGGCCTTCTTCAGCTTGCTGCCCGCATCGTCGCCGGCCACCACGAAATCGGTCTTGCGCGAGACACTTCCGGCGACCTTCCCACCCCGCCGCTCGACCTCCTCCTTCGCCTGCTCCCGCGTCATACCCGTCATCGAGCCGGTGAGCACCACCGTCTTACCAATGAACGGGCCTCCCGTGGCCACCTGGGGCGGGGCGGGTGCGACCCCGGCGTTGAGCAGCGCGAGGATGGCCTCGCGATTCTGGGGCTCCTGGAAGAAGGTGTGGATGACCTGCGCCATGACCGCGCCCACGTCCTTGACGCGGGAGACGTCCTCCAGGGACGCGTCGAAGAGCTGCTTGACCTGGGGGAAGGCCTCCGCGAGCGCCTTGGCGGTGGCGTCCCCCACGTGGCGGATGCCCAGCGCGTAGAGGAAGCGGCGCTGGGTGGTCGTCTTGGAGCGCTCGATGGAGGCCAGCAGGTTCTCCGCGCTCTTGTCGCCCATGCGCTCGAGCGTCATCAGCTTGGGCTTGGTGAGCGCGTACAGGTCCGCGAACGTCTTCACGGTGCCGGTGGCCACCAGCTGCGCGGCCAGCTTGTCGCCCAGGCCCTCGATGTCCATGGCGATGCGGCTGGCGAAGTGGCGGATCTTCTCCACCAGCTGCGCGGGGCAGGACGCGCCGGTGCACCGGATGACGGCGCCGTCCTCGTCCTTCACCGCCACCGCGCCGCACACCGGGCAGTGCTTGGGGAACTCGAAGGGCCTGGAGTCCTCGGGGCGCTTGGAGAGCACCGTGGAGACGATCTCCGGAATCACGTCCCCCGCGCGGCGCACGAAGACGGTGTCGCCCTTGCGCACGTCCTTGCGCCGCAGCTCGTCCTCGTTGTGCAGCGTGGCGCGCGCCACGGTGACGCCGCCCACCTTCACGGGCTTCAGGTGCGCCACGGGCGTGAGGGCGCCGGTGCGGCCCACCTGGATGCCGATGTCCTGCACCAGCGTGGACTCCTCCTCGGGCGGGAACTTGTACGCCACCGCCCAGCGCGGGCTCTTGGAGACCTGGCCCAGGCGCTTTCTCTGGTCCTCGTCGTCCACCTTCACCACCATGCCGTCCACCTCGAAGGGCAGCTCGTGGCGACCCTTGAGTGACGCGTCATAGGCGGCGCGCACCCCGTCGATGCCGGCGGCGCGCACGTAGCGGTTGATGGGCAGGCCCAGCGACTTGAGGTACTCGAGCTTCTCGATGTGCGTCTTGAAGGCGGGCACGCCCTCGGTGGGGACACACTCGTAGAGGTAGACGGAGAGCGGACGCTGCGCGGTCTCCTTCGGGTCCAGCTGGCGCAGGCTGCCGGCGGCCGCGTTGCGCGGGTTGGCGAAGAGCGGCTCGCCCTCCTCCTCGCGCTTCTCGTTGAGCTTCTGGAAGTCCGCCTTGCGGATGAAGACCTCGCCGCGCACCTCCAGCACCTCGGGCACCTTCACCCCGTCCTCGGGGAACAGCTCCATGGGCAGGCTGCGGATGGTGCGCAGGTTGCCCGTCACGTCCTCGCCCGTGGTGCCGTCGCCGCGGGTGGCGCCCTGCACGAAGAGGCCCTTCTCGAAGCGCAGGGCGATCGCCAGCCCGTCCAGCTTGGGCTCACAGACGTAGTGGACGGCGGGGATGCCGAGCAGCTTGCGGATGCGCTCGTCGAACTCCACCAGCCCCTCGTCCTCGAAGAGGTTGGCGAGCGACAGCATGGGGACGCGGTGGACCACCTGGCCGAACTCGTCCGCGGCCTGGCCTCCCACGCGCTGGGTGGGCGAGTCCGGCGTCTGCAGGGTGGGGTGCTGCTCCTCCAGCCCCTGCAGCTCGCGCATCAGCGTGTCGTACTGGATGTCGCTGATCTCCGGCGAGTCGAGCACGTAGTAGCGGTGGTTGTGGTGGGCCAGCTCACGACGGAGCTCGCGGGCTCGGGCTTCGGCTTTCTGGAAGTCGTCCACGGTGGGCGGTCCTTACCCCAAAACGCCCCCGCGTGAGGGCGTGTCCATGGCGCGCAATCTAGAGCGACACCCCGACATCGCGTCGACCGCCTCCCGCCATGTCCCCCGCGTGCACGGGGCCACACGCCCCGCCACGTAGGCCCCGCCTCATGCCGGCGGTGAGGCGCGCTGGCCCGGTGCCCGTCGTGCGGGGCGGGGTGGGGGGCGTCGGTCCTGCCCGCGCGGGCCCACCCCCAGCGAAGAGACGCGTCGGGTCCTGACGTGGGGAGCCACGACGCCCCGTGGCGGGTGGGAAATGTCCGCCGCCGGGCTCATGTTGCTCATCAGGAAGAGTCCGGAGGGTGGCCCTCAAGATGCCTTGACAGGCCTGGAGGGGGTCAATAACGTCCCTCGGCGGTTCACTGGCGCAGGAATTTCGACGGCGCCATCTCTTCCCCAAAACCAATCGGCCCGCGCCCGCGCAGTCCCCTCCAGGGATTCCGGTAAGGGTCGCTCCTCACTGGAGAAGGTGCTTCCGAGGCCGAGCGGACATCTCCCCCGGCAATCGAGCGTCCGAGTCCTCGGGCACCCCACACCTCCCCAAGCGTTCCCAGCCATGCGCAAAGCCCGTACTTCGAGAGAGAAGGCCGCCGACGTCGCTGTTCCCGTCGAGGCCGACGACAAGCCCCGTCGCAAGCGCGCGGCGGCGAAGACCGCCGACAGGGAGGAAGCCGAGAAGCCGTCCCGTTCGCGCCGCGCCCCTCGCCGTGACGAGGACACGGGCACCGAGGTGGAGGGCGACTCCGCCGAGGCGAGCGCCGAGCCGCCCCGCCCCGTGCTGACGCCGATCTCCCGTCCGGTCCGCGACGACGACCTCCAGGAGGCTCGCATCTCCGGTGAGGACGAGTCCCCCGCGGCCTCGCTGCCGCCCCCGCCGGAGGCCCCCGAGGCCCCAACCATCACGGAGGTCAGCCGCGACGGCGCTCCCATGCAGGTCATCAAGCTCAATGACCTGAAGCGGATGAAGATCACGGACCTGTCCCGCATGGCCCACGACGTGGGCCTCGAGAACTACCAGGGCCTGAAGAAGCAGGACCTCATCTTCGCGCTCCTGGGTGGCATCGCGGACAAGCGCTTCGAGGTCCACGCCGAGGGCGTGATGGAGCTGCTCAGCGACGGCTTCGGCTTTTTGCGCAGCGCGGACAGCGACTACCAGCCCAGCCCGGACGACATCTACGTGTCCCCGTCGCAGGTGCGCCGCTTCAACCTGCGGCCCGGCGACACGGTGACGGGCCCCATCCGCCAGCCCCGCGAGGGCGAGCGCTTCTTCGCGCTCCAGAAGGTGGACAAGGTCAACTTCACGGACCCGATGTCGGACGCGGCGCGCGAGCGCATCCTGTTCGACAACCTCACGCCGCTGTATCCGACGCGCAAGCTCAAGCTGGAGCACGAGTCGTCGGAGATGACCACGCGCATCATCGACATGTTCTGCCCCATCGGCCTGGGCCAGCGCTGCCTCATCGTGGCGCCCCCCAAGGCCGGCAAGACGGTGCTGCTGCAGAACATCGCGCACGCCATCAGCCGCAACCACCCGGACGTCTATCTCATCGTGCTGCTCGTGGACGAGCGCCCCGAGGAAGTCACGGACATGGAGCGCAGCGTGCGCGGCGAGGTGGTCTCCTCCACCTTCGACGAGCCCGCCACGCGCCACGTGCAGGTGGCGGAGATGGTCATCGACAAGGCCAAGCGCCTGGTCGAGCAGAAGTACGACGTCTGCATCCTGCTGGACTCGATCACGCGGCTCGCGCGCGCCTACAACACGGTGGTGCCCGCGTCCGGCAAGATTCTGTCCGGCGGCGTGGACGCCAACGCGCTCCACAAGCCCAAGCGCTTCTTCGGCGCCGCGCGCAACATCGAGGAGGGCGGCTCGCTGACCATCATCGGCACCGCGCTCATCGACACCGGCAGCCGCATGGACGAGGTCATCTTCGAGGAGTTCAAGGGCACGGGTAACTCCGAAATCGTCCTGGACCGCAAGCTGATGGAGAAGCGCATCTTCCCCACGCTGGACATCAACAAGTCCGGCACGCGCAAGGAGGAACTGCTGCTGGGGCCCGGGGACCTGGTCCGCATCACCGCGCTGCGCCAGGTGCTGCACCCGTTCACCCCCATCGACGCGATGGAGTTCGTGCTCAAGCACATGCGTCCGACGGCGACGAACGCCGACTTCCTCGGCTCGATGAACCGCTAGAGGTAGCCATTGGCCCGGGGAGGACCCATGTTGGGTCCCATGCTCGTCCGCCTGCTTCCCCTCCTCGTGGGGGTGACACTCGGAACCATGGGATGTGATGTGGACCCCCTGGGGCCACTGCTGGACCCGCCGCCGGTGCTGTCCAGCCGCACCTGTTACACAGATGACGATTGCGTCGCGGACGCGTGCTGCGGGCTGGGAACGGCCGTCACGCACGCGGACGAGGGGCCCAACTGCCGCGGCGTGAGCTGCACCAGCGGCTGCCCCGAGGGCTCCATCGACTGCGGGCGCTGCATGCCCATCTGCCGCGGAGACCGCTGCGCCGCCGCCTGTCAGTGAGGCCGTTCAGGCCGCGGGCGTCTGCTGGCCCGGGGTGGCGACGGCAGGCTGCGGCTCGGCGCCCGGCAGCGTCACCACGGCCTGGGGCTGCGCCTTGAGGCGCGCGTAGTCGAAGCACGCCACGAGGATGGCGGTGATGGGCACCGCGAAGAGCGCGCCGATGAGGCCGAAGAGCCGCTCGCCCGCGATGAGCGAGAAGGCCACGATGACCGGGTGGATGCGCGCGGCCTGGCCCATGATTTTCGGGTTGAGGAAGTACGCCTCCACCGCGTGGATGCCGATGATCCACAAGAGGATGGCCACGCCCTTCTGGAAGCCGTCCGCCAGCGCGATGAGGACGATGGGCACCGAGCTCAGGATGGTGCCGAAGATGGGGATGAGGCTGAAGAACGTGGCGATGGTCGCCAGCAGGAACGCGAACTTCACGCCGAAGAGCAGGAGCCCCACGAAGGTCAGCGCGCCGTTGACGACGCAGATGGTGACCTGGCCGCGCACCACGCCGGACAGCGAGCGGTCCAGGCGCTCGGCGAGCTGCCGCGCGTCCTGCGCGTACTCGGGAGGCACCAGCGTGCCGCAGTAGCGGCGGATGGCCTGCCCGTCGATGGAGAAGAAGGCCGCCACCATCAGGATGAAGAACAGCATGAAGACGCCCGCGGCCACGCTGGCGACGATGCGGCGCGACACGTTGACGATGTCGCCCAGGTTCTCCTGCACCAGGGACGCCACGCGCTTCACCGCGTCCCCCATGAGCTGCTCCAAATCCAGCGCCAGGCTGAACTGTCCCGCGCCGGCCGCGTCCGCGCCCTCCAGCGCGCGGTTGGACAGCGCCACGGGGATGCCGTGGGCGCTCAGCCACGTCTCCGCGCGCTGGGCGAGCACCTGCACCTGCTCGGGCGTCAGCGTGTTGGCGAGCGCCATGAGGTCGCGGCTCACGCGCGCCATCTCCCGGTACAGCTGGGGCACCAGCGCGACGAAGAACAGGTACACGCCGACGAAGAAGCCCGCGTAGATGAGCAGGATGGCCACCCAGTGCGGCACCTGCCGCCCGGCCACCTTCACCCGCGTGATTCGCGCCACCAGCGGCTGCACCAGATAGGCGATGAGCGCCGCGCCCGCGAAGGGCATCACCACCGAGCGGAATGTCACCAGGACCAGGGCCACCACGAGCCACAGGGCGCCCAGCACCCACAGGCGATGGCGATGGTCGACGATGGGCGTCGGAGGCGGAGAGTCCACGGGCTGCGGCGACATGTCTCGGGCTTATGGCACCGCCCGCGCGCTGACAAGGCCCGCTCGCCCCCGTTCTCGTTCGTGCCCCAAGCAGGGGCTCGCCCGGGTGCCGGGGCGACGGAAAGTTCCCTCCATCCCCGGTCCAGCGGGCCTGCTCAGGCCGAGGGCTGCTGGAGCCGGAGCTTCCGCTCCAGCCGGTCCAGGCACTCGTGCATGTGCTTGCGCTTCACCCGGCCCTCGGTGGCCTCGCCCAGCCCGTGCATCTGCTCCGTCAGCCAGCGCGAGAGGAACAGCAGGGCCAGCCTGTCGTCGGGGCCCAGGCCGCGCTCCAGGTAGCGCTGGTGGCGCATGTAGTCGTCATACGCGTCCGTCTCGTGGGACAGCTCCCAGCGCGTCAGCCGCAGGGCCTCCGTGTACACGGTGGGGGAGGGGCGCGGACGGGGCTCGGTGAACAGGGGCGCGAAGTGGCCTCCGGTGTCCAGGTCCACCTCCTGCACCGGTGGCGGCCAGCGCCGCAGGTCCTGCGCGAGCAGCTTCGCCACCTCCTCCACCAGGTGCTCCAGGAGGGTGACGGGCTTCAGGTCGAAGAGATGGTCCCACCGCGAGGGCATGTCCCTCTCTCTACCTCAAGAGGCGGAGGGCGACAGCGCGCGCAGCGCCGGGGCGTGCTCGCCATAGCCCGCGGCCAGCTCGCGGCGGATGACCTGGTAGACGGACTTGCGAGTGAGCAGCTCCCCGTGTCCCGCGTCGGGCAGCTCGTGGTTGAAGACGTTGGGCTGCCCCTCGACCTTCAGCCGCGCGGAGGTCCACGGCGTCACCTCGTCCGTGCGCGAGTAGAGCGACGACACCCGCACGTTCCGGGGGAACGCGCCGGTGGAGAGCTGGCGCAGGAAGGGGGACACGGGCGTGAGCTGCCACATGCTGCGGCTGAACCAGCCGAGCGTCGCGCAGCCCAGGTACGCCAGCCGGCACCCCTGGTGCGGCGTGCCCAGCGTCACGAGGTTCCGCACCCGCTGGTCTCCGCCCAGGCGCTTCACGTAGTACGTGCCGATGAGGCCGCCCTTCGAGTGGCCGATGATGCTCAAGGGGCCCATGTGCGGGTAGCGCGCGTACATGCGCTCCACCTTCTCGCGCACCTTCTCGGCCAGCGCGTCGATGCCGTGCGTGTTGAAGCGGTCCAGCGCGCCGCCCAGGTGGATGGACCACACGGCGTAGCCCTCGCGCCGCAGCCGCTGCTCGAGGACCTCGAACACCCGGCGCGTGCTGAAGAAGCCGTAGAGCAGCAGCACGGGCCTGGGGCAGTGGGCGAAGTCCGTCCTCCGGACGATGCGGTTGGCGTCCGCGTCCAGGTGGAGCTGGCCGATGAGGCTCTTGAGCCGGCGGCTCCACCGGCGATAGCGCGGCAGGAATCGTTTCATGGCGCACCCGAGCGACGCGCGAGGCGCCGTCCGGGCTCAACCTGTGGATTCCCACCACCCGCTGCAGGCGGTGCGGGCGCTCGCGAACCGCGAACGCTATCTGCTCAACGTCCCGCGTCCGCGCCACCCGGGCCCGCGTCGGGAATCCCACCATCCCCCGTCCCCGCGTCCGTCCCACCATCCCCGGGGCCGGTGATGCAGCAGGCGGGCACCTGGTCGAAGTACAGCGCCGACTGCGAGCAGAAGACCCGGATGTCCCGGCGGTGCGCGCCGCAGCCGGTGACGAAGCGGTCGTCCTCGCACACCGGCTCGGGCGCCGTCGCCGGGTCACACGCCGTCAGGCTCAGCGCGCACACGGCCCGTGAGCGATAGAAGCGCGCGTCGCTCCGGTCCCCGGCGACGACGGTGCACGTGGCGCCCCGGTCGCACTGCTGGAAGACGGGGCCGGTGGAGCAGGGGCCCACGGTGCAGGCCGTCTCGCAGTTGAGCGCCTCCCCCTCGTCACAGCGAGGCGCCTGGTCGCACGGGTTCCCATCCGAGCAGGAGGTGACGAGGAGGGCGAGCAGGATGGACAGGAGGATGCGCGGCAAGGGAGGCCTCGGGAAGCGGGTCAGGTGAAGCGCTCCAGGAAGTTCATCAGGATTCGGCGCCCGAAGGGAGTGGGAGCAAGGCCCGCCAGCAGTCTCGGCACCTCCTCGCCGGGCGCACGCCCCCGCGCCAGCGCCTCCTTCTCCAGCCCCTCGCGCCGGGCGTCGATGACGGCGCGCAGTGCGTCGGGGCCCGCCTCCGGGTGGAACTGCACGCCCCGGACCTTGGGGCGGAAGGCGAGCGCCTGCGTGGCCGTATTGTCGTTGCCCGCGAGCACCCTCGCGCCCTCGGGCATGCACGTGACGATGTCCTCGTGAGTGGCCTGGGTGGCGAAGAGCTCCGGCACGCCGTCGAACAGCGCGTCCCGGCGTCCCTCCTCGGTGAGGCGCACCTGCACCGTGCCCGTCTCCCGGCCGCGCGGATTGCGCGCCACCTGTCCGCCGTACGCATGCGCGAGCAGCTGGTGACCGAAGCACACGCCGAGCACCGGCGTGCCCGCCTCGGCGGCGCTCAGCATGAAGTCCGCGGCGCGCTCCATCCAGGGCTCCAGCTTCGTCACCGACAGCGGTGAGCCCGTCATCATCACCGCGTCATACGCGCGCGCGTCGCGGGGCAGCGGCGCGTCGCGGTGCACGGGGAGGATGTCGAAGCGATGACCCTCCAGTCCAATGGTGCGCAGGAACCACTGCTCGTAATCACCCACACTGAGGCGCACGGACACGGCCGCCTCGCCGGCTTTCAGCAACAAGACGTTCTTCACCGCCGCAGGTTGCCGCGTCTGGACGTCATTCCTACCCTGTCGTGCCACCTGTGTTCGCTCCTGGCCAATCCGTCTGGAACGCCCCCGTGCGCCCCGAGGAATCCCCATGATTGATGCACGCTCCCTCTCCCCACGGCTTCCCGTCCTGCAGCTGCTCATCGACGGGCAGGGTGTGGACCCCATCGAAGGGGGCACCTTCCCGGTGGTGAACCCCGCCACGGGTGAGAAGGTGTGCGACGTGCCGAGCGCCACCGCGGCGGACGTGGACCGCGCGGTGAAGGCCGCCCGGCGCGCGTTCGAGTCCGGCCCGTGGAGCAAGATGTCCGCCCGCGAGCGCGGCAAGCTCATCCGCAAGCTCTCCGACCTGCTCTGGCAGCGGCGCGAGGAGTTCGCGCTCGTCGAGTCGCTCAACAACGGCAAGACCTTCCGCGACGCCATCCGTGGAGACGTGGCGCCGGGCGCTGGCACGCTCGCGTACTTCGCGGACTGGGCGGACAAGGTGCATGGCGAGGTGCTGCTGGTGGACGGGCCCTTCCACACCTACGTGCTCAAGGAGCCGGTGGGCGTGGCGGGCCTGATTGTCCCCTGGAACTATCCCACGTGCATCCTGTGCTGGAAGCTGGGCCCCGCGCTCGCCGCCGGCTGCACCGTGGTGGTGAAGCCCTCCGAGATGACGCCGCTCACGGCGATGAAGCTGGGCGCGCTCGCGCTGGAGGCGGGCTTCCCGCCCGGCGTGCTCAACGTGGTGCCCGGCTACGGAGACCCCGCGGGTGAGGCGCTCGCGCGCCACCCGGACGTGGACAAGATTTCGTTCACCGGCTCGGGGCGCACCGCGCGCCGGCTGATGCAGGCGTCGGCGGGCAGCAACCTGAAGAAGCTGACGCTGGAGCTGGGCGGCAAGAGCCCCCAGGTCGTCTTCGCCGATGCCGACATGGACCGCGCGGTGGAGGCGTGCTTCTGGGGCATCTTCGGCAACAAGGGTGAGACGTGCAACGCGGGCAGCCGCGTGCTGGTGCAGGACAGCGTCTACGACGAGTTCGTGGGCCGGCTCGCCGAGCGCGCGAAGAAGCTGCGCGTGGGGGACCCGCTGGACCCGTCCACGGAGATGGGCGCGCAGGTGAGCCAGAAGCAGCTCGACACCATCCTGGGCTACGTGGAGAGCGGACGTCAGCAGGGCGCGCGGCTGCTCGCGGGCGGCGAGCGCGACACGGAGAGCGCCAAGGCGAAGGGCTGCTTCATGAAGCCCACCGTGTTCGGCGACGTGAAGCCGGACATGAAGATCGCCCAGGAGGAGATCTTCGGCCCGGTGCTCGCGTGCATGCGCTTCAAGGACGACGCGCAGGCGCTGGAGCTGGCCAACGGCACGCTCTACGGGCTGGCCGCGTCGCTGTGGACGCGCGACGTGGCGAAGGCGCACGCGCTGGCTCGCAAGGTGAAGAGCGGCGTGGTGTGGATCAACTGCTTCAACGAGTTCGACGATGCCGCGCCGTTCGGCGGCTACAAGGAGTCCGGCTGGGGGCGGGACTTGTCGCACCACGCGCTGGAGGGCTACCTCCAGACGAAGGCGGTGTGGACGAAGCTGCCCACGGACACCTGAGCATTCCCTCACCCCACGAAGGAAGGTCCCGATGCCGACCCGTTCCAAGGCGAAGGTACTCACGCACCCGGCCGTGGCTCGCAGGGCGCGCGCGAAGGAGCGCGGGGGGCCGGTGCGCGGCGCCGCCGTGCCCCGGGACTCGGGTGGCGCGGACTCGATGCGGCGCTGGCTGGACGAGCGCGGCGCGAAGAAGGTGAAGGTCGGCGCCGTCGACATCGATGGCGTCTGGCGCGGCAAGTACATCTCCGTGGACAAGTTCCTCAGCGCCGCCAAGAGCGGGCTGGGGTTCTGTGACGTCGTCTTCGGATGGGACCTGGGCGACGAGCTGCTCGACAACACGCAGGTGACGGGCTGGCACACCGGCTACCCGGACGCGCACGCCACGGTGGACCTGTCCACGGGGCGGATGATTCCGTGGGAGCCGGACACCGCGGCGTTCCTGCTGGACTTCGTCAACGCGGACGGCACCCCGTTCGAGGCGAGCCCGCGGCAGCTGTTGCAGAAGGTCGCGGCGCGCGCGCGGGAGCAGGGCTACCTGCCGCGCTTCGGCGCCGAGTACGAGTTCTTCATCTTCAAGGAGCAGCCGCACACGCTCCGGGAGAAGGGCTTCCAGGAGCTGACGCCGCTGACGCCGGGCATGTTCGGCTACTCGTGGCTGCGCACGTCGCTCAACGCGCCGCTGGTGCACTCGCTCATCGACGGGTGCAACGGCTTCGGGTTGGACATCGAGGGCTTCCACACGGAGACGGGCCCCGGCGTGTTCGAGGCCGCCATCCGGTATGACGACGTGGAGCGCTCGGCGGACAAGGCGGCGCTCTTCAAGACGGTGGTGAAGGAGCTGTGCGCGCGCCAGGGCCTGTCCGCGTGCTTCATGGCGAAGGTGAACGCGAAGCTGCCGGGCTGCTCGGGGCACGTGCACCAGTCGCTGTGGGACCCGAAGGGCGAGCGCAACCTCTTCCATGAAGAGGGTTCGCCGCACGGGATGAGCCGGCTGATGCGTCACTACATCGGCGGGCAGATTGCGCTGATGCCGGAGCTGACGGCGCTCTACTGGCCCACCATCAACAGCTACAAGCGCAGCGTGGAGAACACCTGGGCGCCCACCACCGCGGCGTGGGGCCTGGAGAACCGCACCTGCGCGGTGCGCGTCATCGGCGAGAGCGCCAAGGCGATGCGCATCGAGTACCGCCAGCTGGGCGCGGACATGAACGCGTACATCGGCATGGCGGTGAGCCTGGCCGCGGGCCTGTGGGGCATCGAGAACGAAATCGAGCCGCCGCCCGCGTGCAACGCCAACGCGTATGCGTCCCACGAGGCCGCGCCCCTGCCGCGCAACCTCAAGGACGCGGTGACGCTGCTCAAGCAGAGCGAGCGCGCCCGGGAGTTGTTGGGCGAGGGCTTCGTGGACCACTTCGTGCGCACGCGCGAGTGGGAGGTGCGCCAGTACGAGCGCGCCGTCACCAACTGGGAGCTGGAGCGCTACCTGGAGCTCATCTGATGAGCCCGAGGGAGGAACCCGAGATGAAGCCGTTCGACATCCCCACCGAGCCCCGTGTCACCGAGATGGCGTGGCCCACCCGCATCGTCCTCGGCGCGGGGGCCCTCCAGCGGCTGCCCGCCCAGGCGCAGCGGCTGAAGATGAAGCGTCCCTTGCTGGTGACGGACGCGGGCGTGGTGAAGGCGGGCCTGGTCTCCCGCGTGCTGGAGGTGCTCAAGACGGCGGGCCTGCCGTGCGCGGTCTTCGACAAGGTGGAGCCCAACCCCACGGAGAAGGACGTCTTCGCGGGCCTCGAGGTCTACCGCAAGAACGACTGCGACGGGCTCATCGCCCTGGGCGGAGGCAGCGCGCTGGACGCGGGCAAGCTGGTGCAACTGCTCACCACGCACGAGCCGCCGCTCAGCCGCTACGACGACGCCAAGGGCGGCGACCAGTACGTGAAGGACGACCTGCCGCCGCTCATCGCCATTCCCACCACCGCGGGCACGGGCTCGGAGGTGGGGCGCTCGGGTGTGGTGACGCTGGAGGACACGGGGCGCAAGACGGTCATCTTCAGTCCGCACCTGCTGCCGGGCGCCGCCATCGTGGACCCGGAGCTGACGCTGGGGCTGCCTCCGGGAGTCACCGCGGCCACGGGCATGGACGCCTTCACGCACTGCCTGGAGGCGTACCTGTCGCAGGGCTTCCACCCGCTGGCGGACGCGGTGGCCATCGACGGCATCCACCGCGTGAGCCGCTCGCTGGTGACGGCGGTGCGCGAGGGGACGAACCTGGCGGCGCGCACGGACATGATGGTGGCCGCGATGCAGGGCGCCATGGCCTTCCAGAAGGGACTGGGGGCGTGTCACGCGCTGGCGCATGCGCTGACGCCCATCTCCGGCGTGCACCACGGCCTGGCCAACGCGGTGGTGCTGCCGGTGGTGATGGAGTTCAACCGCGCGGCGAGCACGGCCCGGCTGGCCCGGGTCGCGGTGGCGATGGGGGATACCTCCAACGCGCGCGAGGAGGTGCTCGCGAGCAACGCCATCGAGCAGGTGCGCAAGCTCAACGCGGCCATCGGGATTCCCGCGCGGCTGCGGGACGTGGGCGTGCGCGAGGAGGACCTGCCGCTCATCGCGCAGAAGGGCTTCCTGGACGCCTCGCACCTGAGCAATCCGCGCAAGGTGACGGAGGCCGACCTGCTGGCCATGGCCCGCGAGGCCTGGTGACGCGCGGGTAGGTGGCTCGCGGGGGGCTCCAGTCCTCCTCGGGGGATGTGCGCGGGCGCCCTGGAGGCTCGACGTGAGCGGCACGCGCGGAGCCGGCCTGCGTCCGGCTCGCGTGGCGCTCAGGCGGTGTGATACGCGCGACACGCGTCGAGGAGGTCTCGCGTCCTCCTCGGTGCCGGGCTCAGGTCCCTTCGTCCGCGGCAGCCGGCTGTGCGCCTGCGGTGCCTCCGTCGCCGAGCACCGTGGCGCCCAGGTCCTGGTCCGGCGCGGCGCCGGAGCCCGAGTCCGTCACCTCGCCGTGGGTGCCCACCACCGCGCCGGTGATCTCCGCGGTGCCTTCCTCCGGGACGAAGTCCATCGTCTCCACGAACACGCGTCCCGGCAGCCGCAGGTCCATGGCGCTGATGCGGTCCTGGCCGCGCAGGTCGTAGAGCTGCTGCGCGACGGGGCCCGCGGGGATTCGCTCGTCGGAGAAGAAGATGTAGACCTTGACCTTCCCCTCCTGGGTCGGGACGCGGAAGCTGGTGTTGGCGACGGGCTTGTTCGCGTCGCAGCGGATGGAGCGGTTCTCCCGCGTCAGCGTGAGCTGCCGGATGACGCCCTTCTCCGACACCGTGTAGAGCATGCAGTACGGAAGCTGTCCGGCCGAGGGGATGACCTCCATCGTCGCGGGTCCCGTCTTGCGGACCTGCGCCCGCGTGATGCGGTCCTCTCTCTTGCTGTCGTGGCAACCCACGCTCATCGCCGCCACTGCCAGCACCATGCTCCAGCGCTTCATGTGTCCCTCCCGGGGCGTGGAAGATCCACCATCCGCGTTCGAAAGCCTACTCCGAGCGTCACGCTCGGTGGATGGGCTGTCGCCCGCCCGCCTGGAGGCCGCGCGACACAAAGACCGTAAGTGCACATCCGTGCTCTTTGCGAGCGGAGCACGAACCCTCGTTCATTCCAGTGTCCCGCCGCGTGCACCGCTCTCAGCGGATCCTCAGTTTGCGCAGCGCGTCGACCGCTTCGTCGAGCCCGACGATGACGAACAGCACCACCGTGGCGACGAGCGCCGCGTTGACGAGCCAGCCGTTGCGCAGCGAGCCCACCCAGTCGCGCCGGTTGTTCATCCACAAGAGCGTGACGGCGAGCAGCGGCATGAACAGCGCCCCCACCACGGCATAGGCGAGCTGCGCGCGCTGCAGCGGTGCCCAGAGCATGGGCAGGGGCACGAGCGAGAGCGCCACCAGGTACAGCTTCCACGCGCGCGTCGTCCGCAGGTCCACCAGGCCGGGGGCCTCCTTGCGCTGGATGCGCAGGAAGTCCGCGAAGAGGTAGGGGACGCCCTCCCAGACGCCCAGCAGGCTGGAGAACACCGCGCCCCAGAAGCCGGCCAGGAACACCCAGTAGCCCACCGGCCCGATGATGGCCTCCAGCCGCGTCGCGAGCACGGTGGCGACCCGCAGGCCCGTGCCCTCCAACTGGAGCGTCGAGCCGATGATGACCATGGCGGCGCCGAACATCCCGGTGAGCGCGTAGCCCACGGCCAGGTCCGTCTGACAGATGCGCAGCCCGCGCGGGCCCTCGCGGCCCTTCTCCCGAATCCAGTAGCCGTACGAGAGCATCGTCACCGTGCCGCCCACGCCGCCCAGCAGGCCCAGCACCCAGGGCGCGCCCTGGTCCGGCAGCGAGGGGACGACGAGCCCGCGCGCGGCGGCGGCCCAGTCCGGCTCCGAGGCGAGCGCGGTGAAGAGCACCGCGCCGAACATCAACGCGATGCAGGCGGCCATCAGCTTCTCGAAGAGCCGGAAGCCGCCCAGGCCCACGAGCGCCAGGCCCACCAACGAATGAATCACGCCCCACAGCCGGCGCGACGTCTCCGAGTCACTGGCCAGGGGCCACAGCGCGTCGCCCGCCGCGCCGCACGCGGAGATGAGGGCGCCACCGGTGAAGAAGCTCCAGCCGAGCAGGTAGATGAAGAAGACGTAGCGCAGGCCCGCGCCCAGGCGGGCCCAGCCCTCCAGCACGGTGGTGCCGGTGGCGAGCTGCCAGCGGGCCACGCCCTCGTTGAGGAAGCCCTTGAGCACCGAGCCCACGGCGGCGGCCCACAAGATGGACACACCCACCGCGGAGCCTCCGAGGCTGGCGGTGAGCAGGTCTCCCGCGCCGACACCCGTGGCGGCGACGAGGATGCCAGGACCGAAGCGCGCGAACAGCCCGGGCTTGTCACTGGCGAGGGACTGCGCGGAGGACGGTGCGTTGCTTTCCATGGCGGTGGCGCCGGAGGCTACCACCCCCATTCGAGCGACACGTCCACGTCACCCGTGCAGTCCAGGAGGGGAGGGTGCGGGCCGCGTCCCGAGCCGAGCTGGCGCAGAAGCGTCGCCCACGCGTCGAGGAAGGCTCGCGGGGCCATCACCTTCTGGACCGCGAGGGCGTGGGCGAAGCCGGGCTCGGCCAGCTTGTCCTGGAGGCGCTGTGCCTGCTGGTGGACCTCGTTCGCCGCGCTGGCGAGCCGCTCGACGCTGAGCTGACGAGGGTGGGCCCGGTAGGGCTCCGGCGTCGCATGACAGTCCTCGACGCGCGCGAGCAGCTCACCCAGGCTCGCGAGGGTGCTCTCCGAGAAGGTGAAGCGGAAGTAGGTGTTGGGGGTCGTCGACAGCTCGGTCATCGCCTCGAGCAGCTCCGCCAGCGAGGACCAGCCGAGCCACAGGTACAGCTCCCGCGGCTCATCCACCAGGTTCACGACCCACTTCGGATGGATGTCCCGCGCGTCCATGCCCAAAAGTCTGCCACGACTCGTCGTCGCGCGTGTCGCGCGTCACGACGACGCCCGGTGGAGCACGTCACGCCTCACCCACCGAGCGCCTGCTCGATGAGGTCCGCGGCGCGCTTCGCTCCTCCCTCGTCGCGCAGCTCGCGCTGAATCGCGGCGGCCCGCTCGGCGAAGCGGGGCTCCGTCGTGAGTCGCTGGAACGCCTCTCGCAGTGTCTGCGCGGTGGCCTTCTCCGTGTCCAGCCGCAAGCCGACGCCCAGCTCGACGATGCGGTCCGCGTTGGCGAACTGGTCGGTGGCCTGGGGCACGGCCAGCATCGGCTTGCCGCACCACAGCCCCTCCTGCGTGCTGCCCATGCCCGCGTGGGTGAAGAAGACATCCGACTGCTTCAACACCGAGAACTGCGGCAGCCACGCGTGCACCTCGAAGTTGGTGGGGACCTCTCCCAGCTCCGAGCGCTGGACATGTCGACCGATGTTCAGCACCACGTGCCAGTCGGGCAAATCTCCGAACGCCGCCATGCACTGGCGATAGAACCCGGGCTGGTTCGTGAACGTGGACCCCAGCGAGATGAGCAGCACCTTCTTCGCGTGCGCGGGCCTGCTCCACGTCCCTTGGTGGACGCGCTGCTCGTCGAGACACGGTCCCACGAAGGTGAACCGCCGCGTGTCCACGCGGTCCGCGTTCGGCTGCATCGCGCGAGGGATGAGCACGAGCGAGCGCGGCGGTAGACCGACGAACAACGTGGAGTCCGTCTCCGCCACGCCGCAGTCCTTCAGCCACTCGGAGAAGCGACGGTAGTAGTCCGCGCCACCCGGGGCCGCGCGCAGCGCCTCCAGCATCGGCGCCATCTCCTCGGTGCAGCCCTCCCACGCGACGAACGTGGGGGAGAGCTGGATGGCGGGCTTCCCCCAGTTCTCCGAGAGGATGCGCGCCGTGTAGCCCGCGATGTCGTAGAGGAACAGGTCCGGCCGGTCCTGCTCCCAGGCCGCGCGCAGCCGGGGGAGCTGCTCCTGCGCATCCTTCAGGAACACCTCCAGCTGACCAATCGTGTCCTCCGGCCACTGCCGGTCCGCGACGCCTTCTCGCGGCAGCGTCGACGGATAGGGCACCAGCTTCGCGCCCGTCTGTTCGATGGGCTCCGCGAAGGAGGCGTCGTTGGCGTAGCTCACGCGGTGGCCCCGGGCCACCAGCTCTCGCAAGACCTCCAGGCTCGGGTTCACATGGCCGTGCGCGGGGATGCTGACCATCGCGATATGGGCGCGTCGCTTCATGGAGGGGGCTCCTGGATTGAGACGAGACGGTCCGTCTCGCCAAGTCACCATGAGGCTCGACCCACCGGTTGTCAAGACGAGACGTTGCGTATCGCCGCAGCGCCGCTAGCGTACCGGGCCATGAGTGAGGCGAAGACGCCGGACACCGGGCGGCGCAGCGAGCGTTCGCACCAGGCCATCCTGAAGGCGGTGGTGGAGCTGGTGGGGGAGCAGGGCTACACGCGGCTGACCATCGAGGCCATCGCCGCGCGGGCCGGGGTGGGCAAGCAGACCATCTACCGCTGGTGGCCGACCAAGGGTGCGCTCGTGCTGGATGCCTTCGCCGCGCTGATGGGGGACGTGACGCCGCTGCCGGACACGGGCGACGTGGTGGCGGACCTGAAGGGCGTGATTCGGGCCACCGTCGCGGAGCTGGGCTCGCCGCGCCTCGAGGTGCCCTCACGCGCGCTCACCGCGGAGTCGCAGATGGACCCGACGCTGGCGAAGCAGTTCGTGGACACGCTGCTGCGGCCGAACCTGGAGGTCACCAAGGAGCGGCTGCGCGCGGCGCAGAAGGTGGGGCAGGTGGCTGGGGACGTGGACCTGGACGTCGCCGTGGAGCTGTTCTTCGGGCCGCTGTTCCACCGCTGGCTCTTGCGCACAGCGCCGCTCTCCGAGTCCTACGCGGACACGGTGGTGGACTACGCCCTGGCCGCGCTGCGCCCCCGGAAGTCGCCGGGGGGCAGGGGCTGACAGGAGGCGCGGCTCACATGCCCGGGCACTGGCCGGGCTTCATCTCGTTCGCCGTCTGGTGGACCTCGCTGCTGAGCTGCTGCTGCATGGACGGGTCCATCGCCGTGTAGACGATGACCACGCCATCCGGCGTGTCCTGGACGCTCGCGCTGGAGGGCATCGTCGGCGCGCCCGCCATGCCGGCGCCGCCCGTGCCGCTGTCATCGCGGCCGTACTGCTCCTCGGTGGCGCTGTCGCCCAGGTCCTCGCGCTGCACCTCGTCCAGGACGGAGGTCTCCTGCGCGCGCTGGGTGCTGGCGGCCTGCTCGTGCAGCATGCGGCGGCTGCGCTGCTGCAACTCCGCCACCTGCGTGGGCTCTGGCGTGCTGAGGACCAGTGCCACGCCCTCGGGCACGTCCTCGGCCCGGGCCACCGCGCCGGGGACGGCCATGGGGCAGTTGGCCTCGGAGACGCCCTTGTGGTGTTTGCCATGGTGCTTGCCGTGGGCGTCGTCGGGCGGCGCGCCCTGCGCCATGGAAGGTGGCGGCTGGGGTGGGGCCGGAGGCTGTGTGCTGGCCTGGGGCTCGGCGCCCTGGGACTGCGAGCCCCGCTTGGAACAGCCGACCGAGAAACACAGCGCCGCGGACACGGCGAGAATCGACGGAAGCCTGAACAGCTGCATGTGGATGTCCCCCTCCGGGCGAGAGCCCGACTCGCGGAAGGTGGACAGGGGGGGCGAAGGGCGCCAACGTCGTCCCCACCGCGTCCAGGTCGCCCGCCCCGCCCTGGAGACGGGGGTTCCATCCTCGAGGGGACGCAGCATCGTGCCGGGCGACACCTGGGAGGCATCTGGTGATGACTCGCGGACGCCAGGACGGTGTTCGACGGGGTTGCTCGTCCGATGAGCAACACGTCGCGCTCCGAGCCGACATCCAGGGGAGGAGGTCCTCCGTCCTGGTTCGTGGAGCAGACAGGGATTCCGACAGGGGCCCTGCCCGACAGGAAGGATTGTGTATGAGAAGGCTCGCGGTGCTCGACCTGGATGGGACGCTCACCCCGGACACGCTCGGGGCCTTGCTGGTGCGTGAGCTGACGGCGCGCGGTGTCTGTGATGGGACGGTCGTGCGCGAACTCCTGGCGGCGGTCGAACGCCATGACGTGGGCGGACAGGACTTCTTCGAGGCCGTCGCGGAGCTCTACCGGGGCTGGGAGCGGCTCTTCGCGGGTGTGGCGGTCCCCAGCGTCGAGCGCGCCGCGGAGGAGGTCTGGGCCCAGGCGCGAGGTCGCTTGTTCGGGTTCGTCCGGCCGCTGCTCCGGATGCTCGAGGCCGAGGGGTTCCTGGTGGCTCTGGTCTCCGGAGGGCCCATCGAGATGGTCCATCTAGTGGCGGAGGACCTGGGCATCGACGTGTACCGGGGCGCGCAGATGGCCATCCGGCGCAATCGCTATACGGGACAGGTGCTCCAGGGGCCTGGCCGCAGCGGGGGCAAGCCGGGCATCCTCCAGGAGCTGGCGTCGCTCCACCGCGCCTCGCTGGAGCGCTCCCTCGCGATGGGCAACTCCCTCTCCGACGCGGAAATCCTCGCGCTGGTGGGCTTCCCCCTGGCGTTCGAGCCCTCACCGGAGCTGGCCGACCTGGCGGTGACTCGCGGGTGGAGCCAGGTCGACCGGCACGATGTGCTGCAGGTGCTCCCGGTGCTCCTCGCGGGGGAGCAGGGTGGGGAAGGTGTCCCCAGCGCGTGAGCGGGTTCCCGGGTTGCTTTTGCATCCGGGTTGGATGTTTGTGCTGGAGGTGAGGAGGCGCTTCGGGCGTGGGTGTGAGGGTTTGCGGTCGTCCTTTGTCCGGTGGTTAGGATGGACTGTTTCCCTTCACCCCGAGGAGCGTCGAATGAAGCGATGGACTCGTGTCTGGATGGCCGTGGTGTCGTTCGTGGCGGTGTCGGCCTGCGGTGGTGTGGATGGGCTGACTCCGCTGGAGCAGGAGCTGGGGGAGCAGGAGGCGCGCATCGATGTCTGTGGTAACGGCCTGTGCTTCCGGCTGGAGCCGCAGTCCTGTCCCGAGGACTGTCCGTACAGTGGCTACTGCGGCGACGGCATCTGCCAATCGTCCTACGAGTCCAGCGCCTGGTGCTCGGATTGCTCGGCGGGCCCGGGGTGTCTGGCGCCGGAGGCCGCGCGGCCAAGTGAGCCGGAGGGGCTCATCGATGTCTGTGGTAACGGCCTGTGCTTCCGGCTGGAGCCGCAGTCCTGTCCCGAGGACTGTCCGTACAGTGGCTACTGCGGCGACGGCGTCTGCCAATCGTCCTACGAGTCCAGCTCGTGGTGCTTCGACTGCTCGGCGGGCCCGGGCTGTCGGACGCCGTAGCGTCGAGTCACCGGAGCGCGAGGGCCCCGTGGGTCATCACGGGGTCTTCGTCGTGGCTCAGCGAGGCTCGGGCCGCACGTAGACGATGACCTGCGGGGTCTCATCCAGGTACAGCCCCGTCGCGGGCGTGCGCGTGTTGAACGCCTGCCACGTCTGGAACTCGTACTCGCGGAACTCCTGGTGGTACTGGTACGCGACGATGTCCGCCTCGAAGGGGCTGCCCACCGCGCGCAGGTCCGGCCGGAGCATTCCGTTGCGCTGGTAGTCCCGGAACGAGCCGCCGTGCACCTCATGCAGGAACAGCCGCGCGTTCGGCTTCGCGTGCGCGTTGATCCACGGCAGCACGCCGGTGACGTGGCTGGACCAGAACTGCCGCTGCATCCCCAGCGTCGCCGCGCCGGGCAGCCCTCCGGCCAGCTCCGAGTACGCCGCCGTCCCGTAGGGGAACACGCGCGCCGAGTACACCAGCGCGGGCGCCAGCAGCACCGCGAACACGGGCGCGAGCACGGCGAGCGCGGGCACCGAGGGCTGCTTCTCGCGCAGCCGCTCCAGGAGCGCCGTCGAGCCGCGCGACACCGCCTGTCCCGCGAGCAGGCCCAGGAACACCATGGACGGGAACCAGTGCTTCACCCCGCCGAAGTGCGGCACCTGGGGGTGGCTGATGATGAGGATGGACGTCACCGCGTTCACCCCCACCAGCGCCTCCACCATCGTCACCGGCCGCACCCACGCGCGCGTGCGCTCGAGTTGTCCCAGCACCACCCGACCCGCGAGCGCGAGGAAGCCCGTCACCATGGGCGCGAAGAGGCTGGTGGGCACCGTGAGCGCCGTCTTCACCAGCACGTACGCGAGCGGGAAGGGCGGCTCGCGCAACAGCGTGCCCAGGTAGAACCAGGCGTAGTGGTTGTGCTTGGCGTGGAAGGCCAGGTACCACGCGGTGCGGTCCACCGGGTGGTGCCAGAGGTAGGGCCAGTGCAGGTAGAAGATGACGGGCCCGAGCACCGCCATCGCCGCGATGGGGACCAGCGCCCGCGTCACCTGCGCGTTCACCTTCTCCACGCCCTTGAGCAGCCACGTGCCGCCGACGGCCAGCCCCATGAACAAGAGCGTGTGGGGGCTGAGCAGGAAGAACTTCCGCTGGAAGCCCTCGCCGCCGCCCAGCGACAGGATGAGCAGCCCGTAGAGCACCGCCACCGAGGCGAACAGGCCGACGAAGCGCAGCAGCCACCCGCGCGCCTGGGGCTCCGCCTCGCTCGCCTCCCACGCGCGCCACAGCGCGAAGGGCGTCAGCACGAAGGGGAGGAACAGCGCGTTGTGCTTGGCCGTCAGCGCCAGGCCGAAGGCCACGCCGCACGCCACGCCCCAGCGCACGTCCTCCAGCGCGCGCCAGAAGCAGTACACGACGAGCAGCCACAGCGCGGCCACCGGCACGTCGAAGCACGCCAGCTCCGCGTTGAAGTACTGACGCGGCACCAGCATGAACGCGAGCGCGGCGAACAGGCCCGCGGCGCGGCCGTACAGCGCGCTGCCGAACAGGAAGCTCAGCGCGGGCACCAGCGCCGCCAGTGCGAACGCCGGCAGCCGGAACGCGGCGGCCGAGCGCATCCACCCCAGCGTGTCGTGGAAGAGCAGGTGGCTCAGCCCGAACAGCGTCTTCATCAGGACGGGGTGCTCGTGGTTGTAGTCCCACGCGCGGACGATGGCCGCGTCCGTCAGCGCCCGCGTCGGCGACTGGAACAGCTGGCGGAACCAGCCCGCGTACCCCTCCGCCGCGGCGAAGTAGACGCTCTCGTCGCGCGTGAAGCCCACGTGGCCTTCGGTCCACCACAGCGCCACGAAGGCCAGGGCCCACAGCGCCCACGCCTGGAGCTTCTCCTCGCGGGTCGCCGGCCTGCCCGTCATCCCTTCACTCCCACCGTCGGCTCCACCGCCAGCACGTCCAGGCACACCTGCCGCCGGTCCGGATTCCGGGAGCGGACCCAGACCTTCACCGTGCGCGGCGCGCCCGGAGGCAGCCGCACCTCGGCCTTCTTCACGCCCTCCTGGCCCGGCGCGATCGCCACGTCCAACAGCCGCGCGCCGCTCGCCGCGTCGTCCACGCCCAGCAGCGCCGTCGTCAGCTGCGCGTCCTTGGGGAAGGCGTACTCGAAGATGATGCCGCCCTCGAGCCGCAGCCCCACGTCGCCGGGCACGCCGTCGAACTCCGCCACCAGCTTCTGGTCTCCCGGCGGCGCGGGCATCCACAGGCAGTGGCGCGGCTCGTAGAGGACCTCGTGCCACTCGGTGGCCACGTAGATGTTTCCCTGGCCGGGGCAGCGGTGCGCCGAGCCGTTGAAGGGACACGCCTGTCGCGCGCCGTCGTCCGACTCCAGGTACACCCGCGCGCGGGAGACGACGTCGGAGGCGGTGAAGCGGCGCGGCCGGTGGCGCCCGTTCTCGTAGAGCGTCAGCGTCAGCGGGCCCTCGCGCTCGGGTTCCCCCAAAGCGCGGCGCTGGGGCAGGAAGTCCTTCAGGAAGGCCGCCTCGTCCGAGCGCGGCAGCTCCGGCTGTCCCAGCACCCAGACGCGCGGGTGCGCGGACAGGTCGTCGGTGTCCGAGCCCAGGTAGCCGTAGACGGGCAGCCCCGGAGGCACGAACAGGCGCGCGCGCTCCGTCCACCAGGGGAACAGCAGCACCGCGTCACCGGGGCGGGCCTGCGACTGGAGCCGCCGGGCCACCGCGCGATAGCCCTCCTCGGTGGGGAGCTTGCCCGGCAGAAGCAGGTGGAAGAGCAGGCACAGGAGCGCGACCAGCAGCAGGCCCCCCAGCTCCAGGAGGGGCAGCGCGCGTGGGAGGCTAGGACTTCGCAAGACGAATCTTCTGCTCGCTCTTTTCCCGGCAGAAGGTGCAGAAGATGGGCTCACCCTGGGAGAACGACGGCGTCCAGGGCGGGTACATCGAGCACCGCGGGTCCAGGCAGTGGTGCAGCTCCCACAGGTGGCCGAGCTGGTGCAGCGCCTGCCGCGCCACGGGCTTGAAGCCCGTCTCCAGGTCCTTGTGCGGCTGCAGCGAGATGATGGAGCGGTCCTTGCCCTGGCGCGCGAAGCCCGGGGTGGGGGCCACGCCGCTGGGCAGCTCGCGCTCCTTGAGCTTGCGCGTGGTGAGCAGCAGCACCTTGTCGTCCTGATAGGCGCGGATGCCCTTCACCTGGTCCAGCAGCTTCTCGGCGTCCAGCGGCTCGCCCAACCCCGGGGGGATTTCGGCGCTGCCGGAGTGCTCGCTGCCCACGCCGAACGCCGTGTAGAGCGTGCGGTTGAGCTTGGCGAGCTGCTTGTCGTCGAAGGGGTCCAACGTCACGACGCGAATCACGGGGAATCACCTCGGCGCGAAGAGGGCCCGCGTCAGGGCCCCCTGGATGGTGTGGGCGGTCAGTCCCCGCTGTCGGCGGGCTTGGCCTTGGGCGGACGGCCGCGCTTCTTGGGCGCGGCGGGCGCCGCTCCCTCCACTTCGGGCGGCTTCGGCTTGGGCGGACGGCCGCGCTTCTTGGGCGCGGCGGGCTCGGCGCCCTCGGGGGGCGCCTCCGGCTTCGGCTTGGGAGGACGGCCGCGCTTCTTGGGCGCGGCGGGCTCGGCGCCCCCGCTCTCCGCGGGCCTGGCCTTGGGCGGACGACCGCGCTTCTTGGGCGCGGAGGACTCCTCGTCGCCCTTCTCCTCGGACGACTCCTCGCCCTCCTCCTCGGAGGAGCTCTCCTCGTCGGACTCGGACTGCGGCTCCTCGTCGGAGGGCAGGTCCAGGTCTCCGTCGAGCCCCAGCAGGTCGCCGTCCAGCCCCAGGTCGTCCTCGTCACCCTTCGCGAACTCGGCGGCGGTGCGCTTGGGGCGCTCGCGGCCGGGCGGGAAGAGGACCAGGTCGATGGCGTCCTCCGCGTTGACCTCGGCGGTGCCGAGCGCGGTGGCGACCTCCGACACCAGCAGGTGCCGGGCGTTGTCGTACAGCTCACGCTCCTTGGTCGGCAGGGGGCGCAGCTCGCTCAGGACCTGGAGGTCCTTGACCACCTCGGCGAGCCCCAGGATTCCGCCCTGGGTCATGCGCTCCTGGTTGGTGCGTGCGCGCTGCTTCCAGTCCAGGTCGGCCTTGTCGCCGTCGGAGCGCAGGAACGCGAAGAGGCTCTTCACGTCGTCGGGGCTCGCGACCCGGCGCACACCGATGGCCACGACCTTGGCCTGGGGCACCATCAGGAGGGCGTTGTCCTCCTCGCGGCGCATCGTGACGAAGATGAGCTTCTGTCCCGCCACTTCCTTGGTGTCGATGGCGGTGACGCGGCAGACACCCTGATTCGGGTAGACGACCCGGTCGCCGACCGCGAGCTGGTTGAGTGACGCGGACCCTTCAGGCATGTCCCCCTCACGGGCAGGTAGACGTCAAACGGAGGCCCGGGCTTAGCACCGAGTCGCGCTCGACGCCACGAGATTACCGGTGAACCGACGCCGTGCGTTCGCCCGTCCGCTGAGCCTCCAAAAGGATGCCCAGCAGCTCCTTCTGCCGCGCGTCCAGCGCCGCCTCCACCTGCGCCTGCGTCGGCTCCGCCTCGCTGCTCCCGGGACGCGCGTCCACGCGGCCCGACAGCCCCACCGTCCCGAGCACCACCGCTCCCACCACGGCCACTGCCACCAGCTTCAACATGTTGAGCCCTCCTTGTCGCTCAGGGTAGGGGGAGCGACTGGAGGATCAACTTTTCGGCGACAGGCCGCTGCACGGCTGTAGCAGGGCTCACTGTGCCGTGCGGCCGTGGCGGTGCTCGGCGGGGGCCGTCTGGCTGCCGGTGGGGTGGACCACGGGGATGACCTCCAGCAGGAGGGTGCCGGTGTTGTCGGCCAGGTTGTCGTCCGGGAAGGCGAGCTGGAGCCACGACGCCCCCCTGAGCCGGGTGGGCTGCCCCACCTCCAGGAGCGCCAGGCCGCTGGGCGAGCCCTCGGGACCGGGGCCGGTGCCCACCAGGCCGAGCACCCGGCCCACCGGGCCTCCGCCCAGGCCGCGGGTCCGGGCGGGCTCGGCGGTGTAGCGCAGCACCACGTCGTACGTGGTGCCCGGGTCCAGGGCGCGGAGCACGAAGCGGTCCGCGCGCGACAGCTTCACCGCGTGCTGGCGCGAGTCCAGGCGGAAGGGCGCGAGGCTCGCTCCCCCCAGCTCGCGGATGCGCACCTGGAGCCCGCCCCGGTTGTCGTCCCGGCGGGCATCCAGCGCGAAGACGTGGAGCACGGACGCGTGGCGCACCAGCTGCTCGTCGGGGCCGAGCACGCCGAAGGAGTCGTGCGCGGGCAGGTTCGCGTCGCCCTCCAGGAAGTAGCCGGCGTGCTGGACGGACATGGGGCCGCCCAGCGACATGCGCCCCTCGGTGTGCACCAGGTACGTGCGGGCCGGGTCCAACTGCACGCGCGCGGCGTTGGTGACGGGGACGCGGAAGGCGTGGCTCACCGCGGACAGGCGGATGCCGCCCGGGGCCCAGTCCATCTCCTGTACGGGGGGCGCGTGGTGCGCGCGGGCCGACGTGGCGGACGCGGCCGGAGTGTTCATCCGAGGACGAAGTCGCGCGTGCACGGCCAGGGTGGTGCCCCGCTCGGCGCGGACCACCTGGCTCCACGGCACCATGCCGGGGATGTGGACCTCCAGCAGGTGCTCGGCGTCCGCGGGCAGGTGGGTGAGGAGCGCGGGCGTGAGCGTGTCCAGCGGGCGGCCATCCACGCGGATGTTGGCGCCCGGCGGCGACGAGCTGAGCTCCACGGAGAAGGTGCCGTTGCGCCCCAGCATCATCACCACCAGCGCCACGCCCATGGCCGCGAGCACCGGCGTCCCCAGCGCCATGGCGTTCGGCACGCGGGGGCGGAGCGGGACAGGGGCGTCGGTGGTCGGCGCGGGCTCGGGAGGAG